>JAHEEZ010000077.1 GCA_024640445.1 Acidobacteriota bacterium
CGGCGTTGGCTCACGTACCTCACCGAGTGGCGTCAGTGACATTTGGATTCCTTCAGACATTGAAATCCTAAAAATGGAAGCGAGACTCTCGGAAGTGGAGCGCCTGCGTGACGGGGGACGCTCTAAAGTAAACGGCGGGAGGATCTACAACGTCGACTCCTATTTCATGCAGTACGCGGGCATAATCGTGAATGGGCGGAAGCTGATCTATATCAGCGCTTTTCAGGGTACAGTCGACACATGGAGAACCAGAGCCGTGGACATCAACGACGGCGGCGCGTCGGTGTGGAAAGCAATTTATGATCCCGGGACCCGGGAATTCTCCGATCTAAGCCTCAACGGAGAAGGTTAGTTTGGGCGTATTTGAAGTTTGGGAGGCTGCTAACTGATCGCTCCGGTACATGACCCCTGACACCTGACACCTGACACTTGAAGGTAGCCCTCCCTCACGGTCAGGCTTCTGACACCACTCACCGCTAGCAGCATTTCGCTTCGCTCAACGCAGCGCGGAGCGCTGCTCTTAACGGCTCACCGCTCACTTAAACGATCCCTGATCCCTGATCCCTGATCCCTGAAACATGAAAAGCCGGCTTTCGCCGGCAATCAACTCTCAACTATCATCAATCAATTTTCAACTATCAATCGGTTCAGAATCGACGGGAATATAGCTCGCTCCCAACTTCCGGAGCGCCAACCCGTCCTGTTACGGACTCTTCTTCGTCTGATCCAACTCCGTCATCACCGATCGCCTCGACCGGGCACGCCATAAGCGCTTCTTCGCATAGACGCTCTTCTTCCGGGGTTTCCGGCTGTTTGTAAACGTACGAGTAACCGTTCTCGTCCTGGCGCGTGAAGTTCGCCGGCGCTGTGTCCCGGCAGACGTCACAGTCGATGCACTGGTCGTCGCAGTAATAACGTCCGGAAACGTTTTCAGGAAGTTTGTCCTTAATATCTGCCATCTTTAGTAACTTTATGTGAAAGACGAGGGTTTTGGAAGGCGTCAAGCAAAAAAGGCTGTTCAACAGCCTTTAACAATACTACAACGGCATCTGCCCTATTGCCAACTGAATTTTCCCGCTTTCCCTATCCCTCTGTCATCGAGATCATCCTTCCCAGCGCCACATTCGCAAGTTCGCTTGTTTCCGGTTCGACCGAGATCTCGTTCACAACCACGCCTTCCGCAAGGTTCTCCATCGCCCAGGCAAGGCTTTGCGGTGAGATCCGGTACATCGTCGCGCACATGCAAAGGTCCGGCGCCAGAAGATGGATCTCCTTGTCCGGAAATCGCGTTGCCAGCCGATTCACGAGGTTCACTTCGGTCCCGATCGCCCACTTCGAACCCGAAGGCGACTCTTCCACGGTCTTGATTATGTATGAGGTGGAACCGTTGAGGTCGCTTTTCTGAACGACCTCGTAAGTGCATTCGGGATGAACGAGCACTTTGATGCCCGGCACGTCCTCACGGATCTTGTCCACGTGCCAGTCCTTGAATCGGCCGTGTACCGAGCAGTGGCCGCGCCAGAGTATCAGTTTCGCATCGTGCAGCGCTTCTTCCGTGTTCCCGCCGAGGTCCTGGTGCGGATCCCACACCACCATCTTGTCGAGCGGGATGCCGAACTTTGCTCCCGTATTGCGACCGAGGTGCTGGTCCGGAAAAAAGAACATCTTGTCGTAGTTCTTCAGATAACTTTCGAACAGCTTCGTGGCGTTCGACGATGTGCAGACGACGCCCTCGTTACGGCCGCAGAACGCCTTGATCGCCGCCGTCGAATTCATATAAGTGATCGGAGCGACCGTCGATTTGCCCCCGACGACGCCGATATCCGTCAGCTGATCCCACGCCTCTTCGACCTGGTCGATATTCGCCATGTCGGCCATCGAACAGCCCGCGCCCATGTCCGGGAGGATCACCTGTTGATCTTCCCTTCCGAGAACGTCCGCGGATTCCGCCATAAAATGGACGCCGCAGAAAACTATGTATTGGGCATCGGTCCGGGAAGCGAGAACCGAAAGCTGGTAGGAATCGCCGTTGAGGTCGGCGTGGCGTATCACGTCGTCGCGCTGGTAATGGTGGCCGAGGATGACAACCCTGGAACCGAGCTCCTCGCGGGCGGCCTCGACTCGTTCCGCGATCTCCTCATCGTGCATCGCGAGATAGGTTTCGATTGGACGACGCGCAGTTACTGCTTCGCTCATAACACCTTGACCATTGAACTACCACCGCTAATGCGGCTCGTAGAGTTTTCGCAGCCTTTCAAATATACCGGGAAGTGCGTCGCGTCAGCGGCGTCGCGATCTCGCTCCTATCGGAGCGGTGCACGCGGGACGCGTGCGTTCCCTCAGTCCTCATCACTCAGTACTCAGTACTTTTCTAGACGTCCAGGTTCTTCACATCCAGCGCGTTGTCCTCGATGAACTGTCGCCGCGGCTCGACCTGGTCGCCCATCAGGATCGTGAATATCTCGTCCGTCTCGATCGCGTCCTCGACCCGGACCTGCAACAGGACCCTGGTCTCGGGATTCATCGTCGTCTCCCAGAGCTGTTCCGGGTTCATCTCGCCGAGCCCCTTGTAGCGCTGGATCGAAAGGTCCTTCTTCGCGCCACCGATCACCTCGTCCAGAAGATCGATCCTGTCTTCGATCTCTTTGGTCTCACCCTTCTTTGTGAATGTGAACGGAGCGGGGAGTTTTTCGTCCAGCGCCTGCTTCAATTCGATCGATTTCTGGAACTCGACAAAACCCGCGAGATTCCAGTCAAAGATGACCGACCCGGCGGTGTTCAGCGAGATCTCGAGCGCCGATAGCCCGTGCTCTTCATCCACGATCAGATCCGTATCGTACCCGGCGGCATTTATCTTCGCCTCAATATCCTGGAGTATCTCTTTCTGTTCAAATACCTTGCGGATACCGACGAACTTCCTGTGAAGGACCCCGTCCACTCCGACAAAGGCATCCAGGATCACATCCCGCAGGATCTCATCGTTCCCCAGGCGCCTCGTGAGCCTGCCCGAAAACCGTCGGAAATCGACCGTCTGCTGAAGCGCCTTTTCGAGCACCTTTCCGGAGACCGGCTTGCCCGCGGCCGTTACGTCGATGTTGTCGGCAGCCTGGCTCATCAGATATCTGAAGAACTCCGCCTCGTCTTTGATATATCTCTCCGATCTTCCCCGCTTTACCTTGTAAAGAGGCGGCTGGGCGATGTAGATGTGCCCGAAATCCACAAGCTCCGGCATCTGCCGATAGAAGAACGTCAGGAGAAGAGTCCGGATATGGCTCCCGTCGACGTCCGCGTCTGTCATCAGAATGATCTTGTGGTAGCGAAGCTTCTGGATATCGAAATCGTCCTTGCCGATTCCGGTGCCGAGCGCGGTGATCAGCGCCTTAATTTCGCCGTGGCCCAGCATCTTGTCAAAACGCGCCTTTTCCACATTCAGGATCTTGCCCTTCAGCGGCAGAACCGCCTGGTTACGACGGTCGCGTCCCTGTTTCGCGGAACCGCCGGCGCTGTCTCCCTCGACCAGGTAGATCTCGGACAATGCCGGATCTTTCTCCTGGCAGTCGGCGAGCTTTCCGGGAAGCGTCGACGAGCCAAGTGCGCTCTTGCGGACGATCTCGCGGGCCTTTCGCGCCGCTTCTCTGGCACGTGCCGCATCGACCGCTTTTCCGACGATCTTCTTCGCCACCGCCGGATTCCGCTCAAAATAATCGCTCAGCTTTTCGTATAGGAATGAACTGACCTCGCCGTCGATCGGCGAATTCAGCTTGCCTTTCGTTTGTCCTTCGAACTGCGGCTGCGGGATCTTGACCGATACGATCGAGATGATACCTTCGCGGATGTCTTCGCCGGTCAGCGAGCCTTTGAAGTTCTTCAAGAGGCCCGAGTCCCTGGCGTAGTTGTTCACGACGCGTGTAAGGGCGCTCCTAAATCCGGAAAGATGCGTGCCGCCGTCGATCGTGTTGATATTGTTCGCGAACGTGTAAACCTTCTCGTCATACGCATCGTTGTACTGCATCGCTATCTCTATCGAGATAACATCGTCGACCTGCTCGAAGTAAATCGGTTTGTCGTGCAGAGGGCTCTTGTTCTTGCTGAGGTGCTTCACGAACTCGGCGATACCGCCTTTGTAATAGAACTCGTGACTGCGTTCGTCTTCGGTGCGTTCGTCGAGAATCGAGATGCGGATCCCTTTGTTGAGGAACGCTTTTTCGCGGAGCCTCTCAGAAAGCTTCTCAAAGCTGTAGATCTCCGTTTCGAAAATGGTCCCGTCCGGCTTGAACGTGATCTTCGTTCCGCGTCTCTTCGTCTTGCCGATCTCTTTGAGAGGCACTTCGGGTATTCCCGCCTTGTAATTCTGTTCGTAGGTCTTCCCGTCACGCCAGATCTCGAGCCTCAGCCACTCGCTGAGGAAGTTCACACACGAAACGCCGACACCGTGCAGACCGCCGGAGACCTTGTACGAGTTCGAGTCGAACTTTCCGCCCGCGTGGAGGATCGTCATTACGACCTCCGCCGCGGAACGGCCTTCCTTCTTGTGCATGTCCACGGGAATGCCGCGGCCGTTGTCGATCACGGTTATCGAATTGTCCAGGTGGATCACGACCTCGATCGTGTCGCAGTACCCCGCAAGCGCTTCATCGACGGAGTTGTCAACAACCTCGTAGACAAGGTGATGGAGCCCGAGTTCACCGGTCGAACCGATGTACATTGCAGGGCGTTTTCGGACCGCGTCGCGGCCTTCGAGCACGGTGATCTGGTCCGCGCCATATTTCTGGATCTTACCCGAAGGATTTACTGTAGAGCTTGTTGCTTCTGCCAATTTGATACCCCTAGTTATTAGGTTTGATTTAGAGAATTGTTGACGTGCGAAATAAAAGTGTATTTTACACTATTTTAACGAGATAAGACAGTCGCCGGAGGGGTGATTTGGCGTCGTTTTGACTCGAATTTTGCTGCATCGGCGTTCAAAGTGCCGGTTTCGGCGACACCCGTTTCTGTGTTACTCTGAACCTCACTTTTACCGTTATGCGTTTCACTGTCCTCGGAAGCGGCTCAACAGGCAATTCAGTACTCATAACTACCGAAAACACAAAGGTTTTGGTGGATGCGGGACTGAGCGCGAAGCAGATCCTCCTGCGGCTCGCCACAGTCGGCGAAGATTTCGAGAAACTGGACGGCATTCTAATCACCCATGAACACTCCGATCACGCGGGCGGACTGCGGGTTCTTATGAACACGGTCAGGTGCCCAATCTACGTCTCGGAGAAGACAGAAGACGCCTATTTGAGGCCGAAGAACGGCGCCAACGGCGAAAAGGAAACCCGGCTCAGAGCAAAGGCGATCAATGACAAGACGGTCGCTATCGAGTCGGACGAAGAATTCCGTATCGGAGACATCGATTTCGAACCCTTCAGCGTACCCCATGACGCGGCGGACAATTTCGGGTTCGCGGCAAAGAACAGCGGGCTCCGCATCGCGACGCTGATGGACTTCGGTCACTTCACGCCTTTGATCAAAAAGAAACTGGAGGGATGCGACGCGATCGTGGTCGAATCGAACCACGCGATCGATATGCTCAAGGCGTGTCCGGTCTACAGCTGGGAACTGAAACAGAGGATCTCGTCGGCGACCGGCCATCTTTCGAACGAGGACCTGGGCGAATGGCTGGCAAATGATTACGACGGCTCTGCGCGCGACATAGTCCTCTCGCACCTGTCTCAGAAAGCGAACGAGCCTAACCTCGCCAGACTCACCGCCGAATACGCGCTCGAAGCCCGCGAGCCTCTGTTCAGGTCGGAAACGAAGATCAGTCTCTCGAGGGCAAGCGAACCGACCGACTGGATCTCGTTTCATTGATCAATGATCATTGACCATTGACCAATTGGAAGTGTGTCAGTAGCCCAAGCGTAAGCGCGGGCTCCGATCAATTTTCAGGCGTCAATGATCAGGGATCAAGTGCCGGGTTGGTCTTCCTTTAGGTCTTGGCGGCTTTTCGGGAGATCTTCTTTCTTTTCCATTCACGATTCACTATTTACGAATCACGAAGTGGGTTCCCGCGAAGCCGCCGGTCCCGAGATATGTCAAAGCGCGGCAATCAGGTGAAGATCAAAAACCTCAAACAAAAGCTCATCGATGAAAGGAGCAGGACGATCTTCTATCCCCGTCTGCAGATGGCGGTCGTTCTGTCACTCACAGGATTGGCCGGGTTCTTAACATCGCTTGCCCTGCTTCACTTCGGGATGACCCGGCTTTGGCTTCGCTACCCACTTGCGATTGTCACCGCCTACGCCTGCTTTCTCGGCCTGCTCTATCTCTGGATCTCATTTCACAGACAAAAGACCGGTCTCGACCTTGTGTCCGAAATCGGAATACCTATCGACTCGGGAATCGGAACAGCGGGCTCGGGAACAGGCGATGACGTATTCTCCGGTGCGGGCGATTTCGGAGGCGGAGGCGCCGGCGGCACATTTGACGCAGGTGCGGGAGCTCCGGTATCCACTTCAATCGGATCTCCTTTGGAGGGAGTCAGCATAGATCTCGACCTTGAAGAACTGGGACTCGTGCTCCTGGGCATCGCTCTGATTCTGGGAGGACTTGTCGCGTCGCTGTATGTCGTGTACATCGCTCCCGTGCTGCTCGCCGAGATCCTTGTTGACGCATTGCTCGTGGGCGGTCTCTACAAGAGAGTCAGGAAGATCGACCGGCGGCATTGGCTCGAAACCGCACTTAGGAAAACTTGGCTCCCCGCCCTTCTGTGTGCGGCGGCGTTTGCCATCGCGGGTTTCCTGTTTCAATGGGTGCTGCCCGAGGCGCACACAGTCGGCGAAGTGCTTCGGACCGTCTTTTCCTGATTCGGAAAAAATCCGCACGTTCTTTGTCCTCAAATAATTTTCTTTTCCGTTATAACCAACAGGAGTAGAATCCTTCGATCTTCAATTCTAATAGGAGCAATAATGAACGCAAACAAAGCACTTTGGGAAAAAGGCAATTTTAGTGAGATCGCGGCATACATGCGCGAGTCGGGGCGCGAGGTAGCGGAAGCACTCGGCATCACGCCCGGGATGAAGGTACTTGAACTCGGATGCGGTGACGGGACGACTGCATTTCCGATCGCCGGCTTGGGCGCAGACGTCCTCGGCGTCGATATCGCCAGCAATCTCGTGACGGCGGCCAATGAGACGGTCGCGAAAGAGGGATTAACAAACATAAGGTTCCAGGAAGGCGACGCGCGCGACCTGCGCGATCTTGAGGACAACACGTTCGACCTGACGCACACCTGTTTCGGGGCGATGTTCGCTCCGGACCCGTTCGACGTAGCCAGGGAAATGGTTCGCGTCACAAAGCCGGGAGGCAGGATCGTGATGGGCAACTGGATCCCGGGCGACGAGACATCTTTCGTCTCTCTCCTTCTTCAGATCGGATCTTCATTCACGCCTCCGCCGCCGGAGGGTTTCGTCAGTCCCATGCTGTGGGGTGTCGATGGACACATCGTCGAACGCTTCGTCGCGGCGGGGATATCCGCGGAGAACATTACCACGCAGAAAGGCGTGTTCACTTTTTACGCGAACGACAAGTCTCCGGAGGACTTCATCAACGCGCTGAGGACCTGGTACGGTCCGACGATGAACGCCTATGAAGCAGCCCGAACCAATGGGAAGGAAGATGAGCTGCACGGACGGCTTGTCGAGATGGCGAACGCCCAGAACCGAAGCACGGACGGCTCAACATCGATCCCCGCGACCTTCCTTCGGGTCACCGTGCAGGTCTGAATCGTGGACCGAAAATGGTAGATCGTGAATCGTAAATTGTGAATGGATAGGACGGGAGGATCCGCGTACTGCGGAGAACTCTTGCACAGTTTCGCGGCGGGCCTTTGCCCGCCGTTTTATTGTCTTCAAAAACAAAATCTCACACGACGGATCTTGAGCGGAACTTCCCTGGCGCTTCTCGCCTTCCAAAATGCTATATTCAAAACTCTTTATCGAGATCGGCTAACGCAAAATATCGTGTGTTCGTTCGCCGCAGCGGATTTCAACTAAGGCGATCAGGAACAGATGCCAATATCACCCGAACAAGCAACGAGTATGGCCGAAGATTACGCGAGAGCCTGGTGCTCGCATGATCCCCGTGCGGTCGCGTCGTTCTTCGCAGAAGACGGAAGAATCGTGGTCAATAAAGGTGAGCCATCCGTCGGCCGTTCCGCGATAGCGGAAATGGCTCAGTCCTTTTACAATGACTTCCCTGATCTTGTTGTAAAAATGGATCATTTGAGGACCTCGGGCACCCACGCGATCTTCCTGTGGACCCTTGAAGGAACCAATACAGGTCCGGGCGGAAAAGGGAATCGTGTCGTGGTCAGTGGATGGGAATACTGGCGGCTGACTGAAGACGGTCTGATCGCCGAATCAGCCGGCCACTTCGATGCCGATGAATATCAGAGGCAGATCGAAGGAAGTTGAGCGATAGGACGGCGGATGGTCGAAGTATCGCCACGTAGCGCTAACTATTATGATTGGAGGAGTTATATGGCATCAATGACAGGAAAGGTCGCGCTCGTGACCGGAGCAAGCAGCGGGATCGGGCGGGCGACCGCGGAGTTGTTTGCGGATAAAGGAGTGAGCGTGGTCGTAGCGGCAAGGCGGGAAGAAGAGCTTACCGACGTGGTCAAGGGCATCGTCGCCAATGGCGGAAAGGCTACCTTTGTGAAGACCGATGTTTCCAGTGGCAGGGACGCAAAGCGGATGGTAGAACACGCGATCGATTCCTTCGGGCGGCTGGATTTCGCCGTGAACAACGCGGGTATCGAAGGAAAACTCTCTGGAATCGCGGACTTGAACGAGGAAGACTGGGACCAGGTCCTCGACATCAATCTTAAAGGAACCTACCTCTGCATGAAGTACGAGGCCGAAGCGATGCTTGCTGCCGGAAACGGCGGGGCGATCGTGAATGTCGGCTCGGTGAACTCCTTTCTCGGTTTCTCTGCGGGCGCGGCATACGTCGCTTCAAAACACGGTCAGGTGGGATTGACCACCAGCGCGTCTGCCGAGCTCGCCCCGCAGGGAATAAGAGTGAACATAGTGTGTCCGGGCTTCGTCGACACGCCTATGCATCACCGTGCGCGAGGCCTTATCGGCGATGAAATTTTTGACAAGGTTTTCGTCCCGACCGTTCACCTGGGGCGCGTGGGACGTCCGGAAGAGATCGCATCGGCCATCGCGTTCCTGTGCTCGGATGAGGCAAGTTACATTACCGGCCAGACGCTTACTCCGGACGGCGGATACACATTGACGGTTTGAAATGAACGCATCCCAGTTTCCGGAGAATCAATTTCTTGAGGCGTCTCTTTTGGGGACGCCTGTTAACCCCCAAATCCACAATTCAATTAACGAGAATGTCGGTGAAACACATGATCAGCTGGTTCGAACTTCCGCAAGGATCGCCAGCGGAATACGAGAATACCCAGAACAGGATTTTGGAAGTCTTCGGTCAATGGGAGCCCCCGGACAATTTCAACATCGAGGTGTTCGCGGTACGCGCAGGCGAGTGGGGCGGGCATATGCTTGTCGAGTGCGATGATCCGCTTACCGTGCACAAGGTCTCGTTTGAGTTCCAGGCTCGTCCCGTGGTCCCGGTCCAGGAAGCCGTACGCGTCGAACTCGAAGCTATGGCCTGGCGCGACAGTTTGAACGGATAGGATTCCGGGCTCCCTCAAGAAGTAAGGGGCTGGGAGTCAGGAGTAAAGAGTCGGCAGGTCATATATGTGCCGGAGAGCTCCGGTATCTTTGGTCCCTGATTCTTGACCCTTCACTCTTGGGCGATTTCCCTGACGATAATTACCGCGAACCACATCCGCATTGAAAAGTTTGTGCGGCAAGTCTAAGAAGTTGGTGATTCTTTACACGGATTCCGCTATGCTTCTTTTTTTCCAAGAAGAAATGATCTTGGAATCGGTCGATTGAGATCTTTCCCATCTTTTTTTGGAGGCCGGCAGACCGTATTTCAAATGGGTTCCGAACCGAATTTGATCATGCGATGGGGAATTCAAATGCGTGCGGCCCGGTCGGGCCTGTTGATGAATCAGGAGATATGAAATGAGAAATAACCCCCGTTTCGTTTCGGCAGTAATTCTCTCGACGTTGTTGATCGTAGTCCTCGCTTACCCAGCCTCAACCACCGGCCAGGATCAACCAACCATAGCAAAAAACTACGTCCAGGTATCGGCCTGGACAAGAAATTCCTTCAAAGAAAACTACGATGTCTGGAGCTGGGCTCCGATGATCGAATTCCGTGTAAACGGTCCAATTCCAAGCGGTAGTCAGCTTTTCGTCGAATTTACACAGCCGGGCGGAAATGCGCCTTGGGTGTCATTCGACTGCGAGACGGGAGAGACTGAGAAGGGCTATTGGTGGAAAACCAGTTGCGGAGGGCGGGAGGTCGAAGACAAGAGTATTACCGCAGTCGGCGTCGTGGGCTTTGCCATAAAGATGAGAAATGAGCTGGCCGGAACGAACTCAACTATCTTCACCGGCAAGTTCAAGTCCGCGAAGACCCTCTCAAACGAATACGGACCAAAGGCCGCTCAGAAGTTCGTCTATTATGTCGACCAGGACTGGAACCTTCCGATCGGATATGTCTTCTACACGCCGGATTCCGTTTATGGTTGGCAGTATCCGGTATTCAACATCGCATTCTGGGTGCGTGGAGATGCGGTCCATTTCGAACCTCATCTGTTTTTCCAGGGAAAGGAGATCGGACGCATTTTTGATTCTGGCATTCAGGTGGGCGCCGCAAGCTGCGATGGAAGAATTGAGATCTTGACCACACACTCTGTCAATGACAAGTTTCCGCAAAAGGCGAAATGGTCGCTGGTTGAATGCGACTTTCCGACGGTGAAGCAGTGGGACAAGACGCAGGGGGGCCAAGGCAATGCAAACGAGATGTTTATGATGGCTTCGAACCCAGGCGATTACGAGTTCAAGCTTCTTTGGAATAACAGGCTGGCGCGGTCGATCAAGTTCTCAGTGGGTGCCGAGGGTAGGCTCGATAATGGGATCGGAGCTTCAAACAAGCTGGGTGACAGCCGGGTTATAGTACCGGTATCGATCATAGGCGATCAAGAAGGGCCGTGGGACAAGACGGCGTGGAAGACGGACGCATTCTACGGAAATCCGCTGACAGGTTTTGCGGCTCCCTAACGATCCGGCTTGCATATGGTTGATCGTCGGAATTCGATTTCCGGGCGATGCTTCAGGTATCACGGATCAGGGTACGGCGGTCGACGCGCGCGCCCTCGCAAGGAATTCGGGAGTCAGAAGCCAGGAATATGGAGTCAGGAGTCAGAGGTTACTAAAGTGCAAGCAACACACCCGATCATTGAACCCTGATCCCTGATCCGCCATCATTGACCCCCTGATCTCTCGATCTTGTTCATCGACCGCGACTAATGGATCGCGTGTTGGACTCTTTTCGCAATGAGAATCGTCGGAATCGATCACGTTCAGATCGCGATTCCCCGGGGTTCCGAGGATGAGGCGAGAACGTTCTACGTCAACGCACTGGGAATGCAGGAGCTTCCCAAGCCGCCCATCCTCGCGGTGCGCGGCGGCTTGTGGCTCGAATGCGGAAATCAGCAGCTGCACCTGGGGGTAGAAGACGATTTCCGCGCCGCAAAGAAAGCTCATCCAGCGCTGCTGGTGATGGGCCTCCGTGATCTGACAGAGCGTCTCCGGATCGCAGGCATAGACGTCGTCGAAGACGATCTGCTTCCGGACCAATTCCGGGCCTATGTTGCGGATCCGTTCGGCAACCGTTTGGAACTGATCGACGCGAAGGATTGACGAAGAAGGGTCCGGCGCCGTGACGAGGCTATGCTGCTTGCAACGTGTGAGGACGGCCGCTCAGCTCACAATTCCGGCAATCCGGATCCCGAAAAGCTTCCTCTCTCGAATGGCGGACTTGAATTACCAACATACCCAGACAAATTACCGGAGGTCTTGATGAACTCTTTTTCCATACGAAAGGCGGCAGGGGCCGCATTATTTGTCCTTATCTTGTTCGTGCTGCTTGATCAGCCGGCGGCCGCGCAATCGCAAACTGATTCAGAAGCGGCAGCGCGAAAAGCGGTTCTGGAAACCGTGCAGGCTTTCTTCGACACAATGGAGGCAAGAGATGCGCAAGGCGCCGTACAAATCTTTGCACCGGAAGGCCAATTCTACTCGGTCCGCGAAATTGACGGCAAGAAGGTCGTCAGGACCTTCTCTAACCGTGAGCATCTGGAGGGTCTACCGAGCCGCAAGGATGACTGGAACGAAAGAATGTGGGACCCGCAAGTCTCAATCCGGGGCGACATCGCTTCTGTCTGGACGCCCTATGATTTCTGGGTGAATGGCAAGTTCAGCCACTGCGGGATCGATCAGGTGACTCTGGTCAGGATCGAAGGAAGATGGAAGATAACCGGCGGCGCGTACACCGTCGAGAAAGAATGCGAACCGAGCCCGTTGGGACCACTCAAAAAGAAATTCTGATTTACATATCAGATCGACGTCCGGATGGATACTTGTTCAGTGCGCGGTTCCCGATACGCTACTCCCGGAAAAACACTTTGGCCTTTGCTGACTGAATGGAAAAGATAGCCTGATGAGCCTCAAGAATTTGTTACTAATCGCCGCCTTGTTGCTGTGCGCATCAACACTGACGCTAGCCGACGAAGTTGATGACGTGGTCCGGTCTCAGATGGCAAAACGGCAGATCCCGGGTCTCTCGCTCGCGGTCATCCGGAACGGCAAGGTCGTCAAAGCGGCGAACTACGGCTTGTCCAATATCGAATTGAATGTCCCCGTAAACGAAGAGACCGTGTTTGAGATCGCCTCAAACAGCAAGCAGTTTACGGCCGGCGGGATCATGCTTCTGTTGCAGGATGGCAAATTGAAGATCGATGACCGCATGACCATGTATCTCGACGGTTTTCCTGCCTCCTTCAACGGCATAACGATCCATCATCTGCTCTCGCACACGTCAGGAGTGAAGGACTACATCGAAGATCTTCACCTTAACCGAAGCGAGAACTACACCGATCAGGAACTTATCAAGTCAGTTGCTGAAGGCGGTTTGAACTTCTCACCGGGTGAAGATGCCAGTTACAGCACGACCGGTTATCTGTTACTGGGGATGATCATTCAGAAAGTAACCGGTAAGCCGTACGGTGAATTCCTGAAAGAAAGGATCTTTGAACCGCTGGGAATGCGAAGGACCAGGGTGATCAGCCTTCCTGAGATCATACCGAACCGGGCATCCGGTTACCTTCTGGAAGGCGGCGTGCTGCGCAACGGCAGGTTCGTCGCACAGACCTTGCGCGCGAGCGCGGACATCGGGATCCTTACGACAGCGCTGGATCAGGTCATCTGGGATGAAGCACTTGGATCAGAGAAGATCTTCAAGGCATCGATCATCGAGACGATGTTCACGCCCGCAAGATTGAACAATGGCACCGCTGCCTACAATGACTGGAACGGCCATTTCGGTTACGGCTGGTTCATCGATGACTATCGCGGACATGTCGAAATAAATCACGGCGGCACTTTCATCACCGGGTTCCATGCAAATATCTCCCGGTTCGTGAATAACGGCCTGACGATCATCATTCTGACCAACCGTGTTCTATCCGACCCATCGCTGATCGGATACACCATTGCCGGCATGTACGACCCTGCATTGCGACCGCCGCATATGCTCGAGGAAAGACCGGACACCAACCCTCAAAGATCGCAGATGCTCAGGCAGTTCTTATCTGACGCCGCGCTCGGAAATGAAGATTCAAAGCATATGACCAATGGGTTTCGTTCCCGCCTTTCCGATGACCAGAGGTCAGACCTGGCTACGCTGCTCAAGGAGCTTGAGTCATTCACGTATATCTCGTGTAAGAACGTAAAAGGTACCGGAGTCGTCCGTATCGGAAGTCCCATTGATAACCTATGCGATTACAAGATAAGGGCGGGGCGGGAAACCCACTATGTCACGTTTTACCTGAATGCCCGCGATCAGGTCGCCGACATCTGGACATATGAGTATGACCAGATTAGATAGATACCGTTATTAAGACCACTTAGGAACAGATGAACTCAAGCGGATCGATCTCCAGAAAGGGAAGCAATTCCAGGTGTTCTTTCTGGTCTCGCCGGACAGGCTCTGCTAATTC
>JAHEEZ010000309.1 GCA_024640445.1 Acidobacteriota bacterium
GATGTTCTGAAGCGCCGCATCCGGATTGTTTGTTCCCGTTAACCCAAATACGGTGATCGTAAAGGCTTCTCCGATCTCAGTCGGCAACGGAACGCATCCAGTCAATGGATCACTACAGCCACCTCCCCAATCGTCTGAGATCTGTTGAAATGTCGCCTGAATAGTGTTAGCGACGGAATTCGAGATTTGTCGGGTGTAAAACCCGCTAAGGTTCCTGCTATTTGTCACCTGATCTCCGGTGAATCCGTTGCTTTGGCCCGGAGGAAAAGGCCAACGGCTGATCGAGTTGCCGAGGACCGAATCCTGCCAGAGATAGGAAATCGTCGCGCTGTCATCAGGAGACATAAACCAGTCGAGCCTCCCCGTTATTTCATTCTGATCATATGGTGCCGGGAATTCGCGTTCAGGAAACGCTGCCGCGAAATAGCCTGATTCATCGCCCGCTACGCAATTTGTCTGTGGCGTCGCGGAGATGCAGACTCTGTCGGTGCCGCGATCCGCCCGCGGCCGCACCGTACCGAAATTGTTCAAAGCAAACGCGCTTTGATTGGTAATGACCTGGATCATCTGATTCCCCGGGAAGGTCGCCTGGAGGCGTGCGAACTCAGACGGCAGAATGGCCAGGTTGTCGCTGCGCGACGTGAAGTTCTCACGCTGAATCACACCCTGGTAACTTCCGAAAAAGAAAAGTCTTTCCTTGATCACCGGCCCGCCAAGTACCCCGCCGAACACGTTGCTGATGAACTTGTCCCTCTTGCTTCGATCCGGGTCGCGCCGTTCAATATTCGTCATTGCGTCCAGCAAGCTTGAATTGCGGTGATATTCATATGCCGCACCGTGGTAGCTGTTCGTTCCCCCTTTTGTGACGATATTGATGACCGCGCCTTGATTTCGGCCGTACTGCGCTGAAAAGTTATTGGTGATGATCTGGTATTCCTGGACGATCTCGGCGTTGCCAACGTGGAAGCTCGGCCCGCTGATGGAGAGGTCATTGTTGTCCATTCCGTTGATCGTGAAGTTGTTCGAGTAAGCCCTGTTTCCGTTAACCGAGAGCGATGTACCATTGGTGTTGACAACGCCGATCCCCTGGGTTACGCCCGCCGCAGCCAGGGCGAGGGTGTCTATTCCACTGCCGGCGGCATTCGAGGGCAGGTCAAGGACCTTCTTCGCGTCGAAATTTGAAGATATCTGGGAGTTTGTCTCTACGACTTCAGCCGGATTCGCGGAGACGGTAACGGTCTCCTCAGGCAGCCCGATCTCGAGATCGATCCTGACCTCCGTATCCAGGCCAAGATGGACTTTGATGTCTGAGATCGTTTTTTTCCTAAAGTCCGTCGCCGCGGAGACCGTCAGCGAATATGGTCCGGGCAGCAAATTGGGGATAACAAAAGACCCGGTCTCATTTGTCGTAGCATTGGGGGATTCGACGCCTGTTGCCTGATTCCTGCAAGTCACAGTAGCACCTGGCACAAATGCGCCGTTCGGGTCTATTACAGTGCCCTTCAGGGTGCCCGTCGTTGCCTGGCCAAATAGCAACTGTCCCGATAGGACAATTACCGCTAAAGCTAAAAGAATGCGGATGGAAGAGTTCTTAGATCGATTCGTGTTCATAATGCCTCCTCGGAAAGTATTTGAAACTTTCCCTGCCGCACCTGGTCCGCCTAAAACAATTGATCGGGTGCTATTCTGTTGTTCAAAATCAATGCTGCGATCTCACAATGCTGTCGGTTTCATTCATCGAATTGTCCAAAAACCTGCTTCGACGTTTGCTGCTGTTTGTCAGGCAAGAGAAGATCATCTTTCCCGGCCGCACGTTCACAGTAAGCTCAACGTCTTCAAGATCATGGACCCAAAGCCCTGTACTCCTTATTCGCTTCGATCCGTATCGAAAGATCCGGATCGGCATCCTTCCACATCTCAAAGAACTTCTCGTACTCGCGCTTTTCCTTTGTAGCTCTCGCTTTTCCCAGTTGGGCAAGCGGATAAAGGATGGAGAGCGGCGCCTCACCCCGGTGATCCAGGATCTTTTGAAACTCGCTCCTCGCCTTTTCGTTTTCACCGAGCCTCAAATAGGCGAGACCTTTCAGGTACTGCGGTCTGAAGTTGGCAGCGGGTTCAAAAGGCTCCGAGCCCCTCAGGATTTCGATGACCCCCCGTGGATTGCCCTTATTCATGTCGATCTCGGCTTTGATCAACGGGATCAAAAGACCGTTCGCGATCGTGCCTCGCGGATACCTCTTGCTTATATTGTCGGCAAGCGCAGCGGCCCTTGCCGTATCTCCGCACACTGCCAGCGCATTTGCAGACCCCCTCAGGGCCCTCCACTCGACATCGCTCTTTCCAAATGATCGGAGTATCTTGTCGGCCCAAGGCTTGGCGCTGCCGCATTGATTCAGGTCTGCGGCCAGTTCAGCGTGATACGCAAGCTCAATAGGGTCTCCGCGGCCGGATTCGAGAAAACCATTGATCGACCGGTTCATAATCTCCCTGGCTCTTTGCCATTCTCCTTTGTATGCAGCCGCTTGTGCCCGGAGGTACAGCGCCCTGTATTCGTCAGGCCTTCCCTTGAACCAATCGATCTCTTTTTGCATTCCCTTGTCGTCGGATTCTATAAAGGAGATCTGATAGAGGAACCGATGGAATTGGAAATCATTGAGCGAGTTGGACTCTTGCCTCGCAGCTTCAGCTTTTTTGGCCGCTTCAGCGAAGCGGTTCAGAGCAAGATTTGACCGGATGACATTGGCATAGCATACGCTCCAGTCGTTTTGTTCCAGCCCGTATGCCTCCAGGCTTTCAGAAAGCCCCTTCTCGTACCGACCGATCAGGTTGTACATCGACCCAAGCGCGCTGGGCCAATCTGCGTCCCCCGGGTACATTTGCTTTCCGAGTCTGAGATTTTCGATCGTCTTATAGATATCTCCCTGAATGAAGCCGTAGTAGTAATCCTGGATCAGCAGTTTCTCTTTCTGGCTGACCCTTTCTCGGAGTTCATAGGCTCGTCTGATTGCAATCTCTGCCAGGTCGACCCGCTCATTTGCGCTGTGCGCCAGCGCCAGACCGAAGTGTGCCATCGCGAAATCCGGGTCCTTGTCAACGGCGTCTTCAAAAAGGGAAATAGCCTGCGGGAAGTCTCCTTTGTTCATAAGCGCCTGTCCCATCGAAAGCGCTTTGAGTGCTTCAAGGGAGTTTGTGGTAGCTTCCAGCGTCCGATTGAATTCCTTTATCTGCGCGAGCGATTCGCCGAGTTTCTCCCGCATCTCTGTGGCGGCTTTCGAAAGTGCGGAAATCACCTGATCTCTTCCGTCAGCTTCAGCATTTGTAACGGAAAACTTTTCCCCGGTCTGCGAATTGACAGCTTCAAGGGTGATCAGATAGCGCCTGTCGAATTTTGCAATGGTCCCCGAGATCATCGCTTTAATTCCGTGCCGTTGGCAGATCTCCCGTCCGAGCTCTTTCGTTATGCGTGCATCAGGCTCGCGCTTCATCATCGCCAAGGTCCTTTGAGCAGCGTACGCCGGGAAAAGACTAAGAAACGGCGACTGCCCGAGTTCGTGCTCGAGTCCTACATCGAGCGTTCCGTCGAAGATCTCCTCGCCAGTCTTGTTCTCGAAGCTGGTGAGCAGAATGACGTCCTTTTTTGAGAAAACCGCGGGACTGTTGTTGACGGTGAGGTAGTAGCCCGCCGCTACCAGGGAGATCAGCAGAAGCGGGATGAATGCCAATGCGACTTTTTTCGCCGATCCAGTTCTGAGCGGACCGGTAGCCATAGGGCCCATCCACGGTTTGGTTTTTGCCTCGCCTTCATCGGCCGTGTGACGTTCCGTGGTCCCCGGTAACGTTAGATCATCTTCAAAATCAAGCCTGCGTTTAATTCTCTCCAGGTCTTCCTGTAGTCTCTGGGCGGTCTGATAGCGGCCTGCGAGGTCCTTGCACAGCGCTTTGTTCACAATCGCCTCGAGCCTCGACGGAAGCCCTTTCACTAGGCTTGAGATCGGC
>JAHEEZ010000078.1 GCA_024640445.1 Acidobacteriota bacterium
CGTCCCGCAGCGCTACGGTGTCCGCGGAATTCCGACTCTGATCCTGTTCAAGGACGGGGAAGAGCAGGAGCGGATCGTGGGGGCTGTTTCGAAAGAAGCGATCGCTCAGGTGATAGAGAACCACATCTAATTTCGATCCAGACGGAAACGGTGAGCGGAGCGGCAATGGCTGTTCTGCTCGCCGTTTTTTGCATCGGGAATCTTGCTGGAGAGTCATATGAGATCGATCATCGTCAGGGAATACGGCGGACCGGAGGTGCTCTGCGTCGAAGACGCTGAAACGCCGGAACCGAAAGGGGCGGAAATCCTTGTCCGTGTAATGGCGGCAGGCGTCAATCCGGTCGACACATACATACGCGCGGGTCAGCACGCGACCGCGCCGCCCGTTCCTTTTGTTCCGGGGAAGGACGGAGCGGGCATCGTCGAGGCGATCGGCCCTGAGGTCACAAAGGTGAGTCCGGGCGCGCGTGTCTACCTTGCCGGCGCGATCACGGGTACATACGCCGAGTTCGCTCTGTGCAAAGAGGATCAGGTCTGGAATCTCCCGGACAACGTCTCATTCGAACAGGGTGCCGGCGTTTTCGTCCCTTACGCTACGGCTTACCGTGCGCTGTTTCACAAGGCAGAAGCAAAGAACGGCGAGACGGTTCTCGTGCACGGCGCTTCCGGCGCAGTCGGAGTTGCGGCAATACAGTGGGCGAAACACTCGGGTCTTAGAGTGATCGGCACTGCCGGCTCCGAAAAGGGCAGAGAGTTGGCAATGGAAAAGGGAGCGGATCTCGTGTTCGATCATTCGTCGGAGCCCGCTTTTGGATATCTTGACGACATACTGCAGTCGACCGGAGGCGTCGAGATCATTCTGGAAATGCTCGCGAATAAAAACCTGCAGGAAGACTTTCGTGCGCTGAAGATGTTCGGCCGGGTCATCGTGATAGGTAACCGCGGATCGCTCGAATTCAACCCCAGGGTGATAATGGGAAAAGATGCAACCGTGCGCGGGATGTCACTGTTCAACGCTCCTCCTGAAGCGATGGCGGAGATGCACCTCAGGATCGGCGAAGGACTGGCAGAAGGGTTTCTGGTCCCGGAAGTGGGAAGGTCGTTCGTGCTGGAAGATGCGCCCGACGCGCACCGCGAGGTTATAGAAAGCAAGGCTTATGGTAAAATCGTCCTGACACTCTAACAGCCGGTTCCTCCGGTGCTCCGACAAGGGAAGTTCCATCCAGAATATGACCAGGAAGACTCAACAGACCGATTTCTACGCGAACAGCATTATCGAAGATATCCGTTCGCGGTTCGTGAACGAAGAAACCACCAAATATACCGAGCACTCGATCGAGCGCGTTTACGAGTTCGAGGATGGTGCCGTCGTGAAGTATGAATGGCGGTCAGGTGAAAGGGGCGGAAGGTCCGGTGGTTTCAACCACAGGTTCTCTGTCGTGAAGCCTCCGAAGCCGAATCCAGAAAAGGTCAAGGTAGGCGTGATTCGCGAGATCGGATTTCCTGACTGACTAGGCCTTTTCACGATCCCTAAACTACTGCTGCTTTGGAAGTCTGACGACTGTTCTAACGCCCAAAGCAGAATATCCGTGACGGCGGTCATTCCTGCCGGCCGAACTGTACGGATTTCGCGACATATACCGAATTGACGGCAAGTTGGTTCGAATAGGGATTGGCAAACCTCACATTGTGTCCTTCGGCGCTCCCGAAAACCGACCGAAGCATATTCACAAAATCATCGTCAGATTCGTCGTTTGACCAAAGAGCAAAGACGCCTTCCGGCCGAAGTTGGGACTTCAGACCGCGCAATCCTTCAGGCGTGTAGAATCCCGCATTTTGCTTGTCCAGATGGTGGTCAGGCGTGTGGTCGATATCGACCAGGACCGCGTCGAAAAGACGGTCAGGGTTCGATCTGTCGAATCCTTCTTCGGCAAGCTTGAAGAAATCGGCTTCGACAAAGGAACAGCGCGGATCCGAAGCAAGCGTTTCTCCCGCAGGGACCAGATGATCCCTGTGCCATCCGATCACTTCTCCAAAGGCCTCGACGACCAATAGTGACCCGACATTCTTGTTCTCCAGCGCCTTCTTTGCCGTGTATCCGAGACCGAGGCCGCCAACCACCACATCAAGGTTTCCGGAAAGTGATTTGAGCCCGAGATCGGCAAGAGCTTCTTCGCCGGCCGTGAAAAGGCTCGACATCAGGAACTCTTCTCCGAGCTTCACCTCGTAGATCCCTACGCCGCCCAGGAGCGGTTCGGGGCGAACCCGTAGCACAAGCGGTCCCAGCGGTGTCTGGCGATATGCAATCTCACGGATCTTCATTTTCAGTTGGACCGGTCTAGAGGAGTTCCGTAAAGAAAAAGAAATAGAACGCTGCGGCTTCCGCCTGGGAAATACTCCCACGAGTCGAACCTATGGTGTTCCCGCTCGCGTTACGGACATCGCCGCCAGAGGTCACTTTTCCGATTGTATTTCCGCTGCTGTTGGTTACGGTGCCGTCCGATTTCACGCTGCCGATAGTATTTCCGCTGGAGTTGCGTATGTCGCCGTTGTCCTTTATGTACCCGATCGTGTTTCCGCTCGCGTTTCGAACGTCTCCGTTGTCCTTGATGTAACCGACCGTGTTCCCGCTGGAATTCCGGACCGAACCGTCACTCTTCAGATAACCTATCGTGTTGCCGCTCGAGTTCCGGAACTCTCCTTCACCGGCGATTGCAAATGCCGACGAAACCGCCAAAAGCGCCGCCGCGAGGGCGCCCAAATATCTCAAATTTATTCTCATTCTTCCGTGCCTGCCTTTGTCACATTCGCAATTGCTTCCGAATTCGACGAATAATCGCTGAGAGCGTCGAACACCTTTAGCGCCAACCTCACATTTCCGAACGGTGCCGAGACCTGCACTCCCTGGATCACGTCCTTTATTTCTTCCAGCGATTCGCGGGCTATGGCAAGCCCCTCTTCGCGGGCGTGTTCTTTGCTCTGCTCCGAGGCTTTCCTCATCCTCTCAAGTATCTCCTGAGTGACGCGAACGCCGGGTACTTCGTTGTGCATGAATTCGGCGTTCCGGTAGCTGACGAGCGGGAATATGCCCGCGACGATCGGGATTCGGACGTGCGAGATGCGGTCGAGAAACTCGTGAAGTTGTTCGGTGTCATAAACCGGCTGAGTGATCGCGTATTCCGCGCCGGCCTCAACCTTCCATTCGAACCGCTTGATCTCTTCTTCCAAATTAATAGCGCCCGGGTTCACACCAACGCCGATCGAGAATGCGGTCGGCGTTCCGATCGGATTATTTCCAAGGTCCAGACCATGGTTCAGTTTGTTGACCATATTGGTCAGGCCGATCGAATCGATGTCGAAAACCGCGGTCGCGTCCGGATATGGTCCCATCTTAGGAGGATCGCCGGTGATGATCAGAAGATTGTGAAGACCCAACGCGGCAGCGCCAAGGAGGTCCGACATCATCCCCAGGAGGTTGCGGTCGCGGCAGCAATAGTGAAGTACAGCCTCGATGCCGACCTCGCGTTCGACAAGTATCGCGGTCGCCTGTGCCGACATCCTTGTCTGGGCTCTGGGCCCGTCCGGTATGTTAACCGCGTCAACGCCCGCCTCTTTCAGGATACCGATCGACTCCAGCGTTTTGTCTGCCGTAACTCCCTTTGGAGGAAGGACTTCGACAGAAGTGACGAACTCCCCGAGAGCGATCTTGCGGGACCATTTGGATCGGTCTATGGCGGCAACCGGTTTCACTTCCGCCATTTCGATCGCCTTCTTTGTCGGAGTCTGCTCCTTCACCACGACGCGGGACGCCCGCGGGCTGATCGCCCTTACGGAATCAACGATCAAACGGATATGCTTCGGCGTGGTTCCGCAGCAGCCTCCGATGAAACTGGCTCCGGCCTTAATGAACCGTTTTGCGAATTTTGACATGTACTCGGGCGAGCACATATAGAATTGTCGGCCCTGGACATCCCTCGGGAGCCCTGCATTCGGCTGTGCGGACAGTTTCTTGCCGGTGACGGCCCTCATCGCTTCCAGTGCGTGAAGGACATGGGTGGGACCAACTCCACAGTTCAGGCCGATCACGTCAGCGCCCCATTCGTCGAGCCTTTTCGCGATAGTTTCAGCGTCGGCGCCAAAGACGGTCTTTCCGTCGGTCTGTATCTGGATCTGAGCGACGATCGGAAGGTCGCAAACTTCCTTCACACCCCGTATCGCCTGCTGTATTTCCGCGAGATCGGCGAAGGTCTCCAGAATGAAAAGATCTACGCCGCCTTCCGCCAGAGCGGAAGCCTGTTCCGCAAACATTTCTCTTGCTTCATCCAGAGATGTGGGGCCGTAAGGCTCGATGCGAAGGTCGAGGGGACCGACGGAACCGGCGACGAGCGCCTTTTCCCCTGCCGCGGCTTTTGCGTGAAGGACGCCTTGAAGATTGATCTCGCGAAGTTGGTTCTCAAGACTGTGCTGTCTCAGCTTGTGGCGGGTGGCGCCGAATGTATTGGTCTCGATAATGTCCGCGCCCGCGTTCACATATTCCTCGTGGACCTGTCGGACCAGATCCGGAGCTTTCAGATTCAGCTCGTCATAGCTCTGGTTGATATAGATGCCCTTGTCGTAGAAACGCGTGCCGATCGCTCCGTCAAAGACGTAGACGCTATCCGTCTCGAGTAGATCACGGAAGTTTTTCATATCTGCTGCGCCGCTCCGCGGCCGGTTGCGCCAAAAATGGCAAAAAGCCTTGTGCTAAACAACACAAGGCTTTTTGCGACAACCTGTTAGCTGTTTAGCGGTTTGTTTTACGTGGTCGCAAGTCGCTGTAACTCACCACGAAGGTAAACGTAATGATGCTCCTATGGGCTTGCCATGTCAATCCTTCCAATTAGAGGCTATCTTCTCTGGCACCGCGGACAGAAGTAACTCGACCGTCCGGATTGCTTCACCCTTCGTATGTCGGTCCCGCAAATTCGGCAAGGCCTTCCTTCGCGGTCATACACCAGCCAGCCACCGTTGCTGCTTCCGTTGAAATAGCGGTTTTCGATGTTTCCCGGGTCGAGTCGCGACCGAAGTCCAGCCTCGATCGATTCCGAAAGCACGTGTCTTATCGCATCATGAAGCCTGTGGGCTTTGACGGCGGACACCATGTTCGAGGACTTCTGAGGATGCAGGCGTGAACGGAACATGGCCTCAGCAGCGTAGATATTTCCCAGGCCGCAAACCTTCGTCTGATCGAGCAGGAGGTCTTTTAAGGGCCTCCTTGTATGTTGAAGGACATTCTTCAAGTAGGCTCTGCTGAATGCATCCGAGAAAGGCTCCGGCGCGAGTTTGGCGATCTCCGGAAGTTCACACACTTTTCCGGTATCGGAGATGTTCATATAGCCGAAATGTCTCTGGTCCTGAAAAACAAGTCTCTGTTCGTCCGGAAAGAAGAATTCCGCGTGCGTGAATGCCGGGTTTTCCTCGTCAGCGCCGAGCAGGATGAATCGACCGCTCATCCTTAGATGCACCACCAGAGTGACCTCTCCTTCGAGTTTGATCAGGATATGTTTTCCCCGCCTCGAGATGTATTCGATCCGCCTGCCTTTGAGCCGTGTAGAGAATTGCGTCGGTGGGAAGGCCGGAGCGAGTTTTTCCCGATGAAGCATTGCAGCTTCGATCAAGCGTCCGCTCACCGCCTCTTCAAGCGATCTGGCGACTATTTCGACCTCGGGCAGTTCAGGCATTTCCGGAGAGCGCTTCTATGCTGGGTGTCAGACTTTCGTGTAGTCGGTGAGAGAAGACTTGTTCCCGAGAACGGTTCCCGGAGTGACTATCGCGTTCTTTCCGATATAGCAGCTTCTCGCGAGCACCGCCCCGCTGATCTCGGCCGAGTTCGAGATTCTGGTGTGCGGCCAGATCACCGAGTTCTCGATTACCGCCCTCTCTTCGACCACCACGCCTCGGCCAAGAACCGAATTAGTGATAGTAACGTTCGGCTTTATCACGCATTCGCTTCCGATGAGAGAATTCTGATCTACAAATGTCGTCGTTGCCCTGTCGTATTCGCTGCTCTGTTCGGCAGGGAAGTTCTTAACTTTGCCCGACATGAAGTCCATATGGGCGGCGAGATAGCTTTCGGGCGTGCCTATATCGCACCAGTAAGCCTTGTCCAGCTGGTACGAGGAGAAGTTCAGCCCCTTTTCGAGTATGTCCGGGAAGACATTGTATTCGAACGAGTAATTCTGGCCTTCCGGGATGAGTTCCAGGATCTCCGGTTCAAGCACGTATATCCCGGCGTTTATCAAATTCGAACCGCTCGCCTCAAGAGCCTCAGGGCTGGGTTTCTCGAGAAATCCCAGGACTTCGCCGCTGTCTCCGGTTTCCACCACTCCATACCTTGAAGGATCCGGAACCGGCGTCAGGACGATGGTCGCGTGTGCGCCGGAAGCCTGGTGATGCTTGATCAGCTTCGTTACGATCAGGTCTGTCAGAACATCCCCGTTAAGCACGATCGTCGGGCCGGAGGCTCTGTTTGCCGCAAATCTGTATGCCCCTGCGGTGCCCATTGGCTGGGGCTCGGTCACATATTCCAGATTGACGCCGAGTTCGTGCCCGAACCCGAGTTCGTGCTGGATCTTGTCAGGCTGATAACTCAGCGAAAGCGTAATGTCCTCGATGCCTGCCCGTTTCAGGATCTCGATCTGGTACTCGAGGAACGGCCGGTTCATCACCGGGACGATCGGTTTCGGAGTGTATACGGTTAGCGGCCGGAGGCGCGTCCCCTTGCCTCCTGCTAGTATAAGTGCTCGCATATCGGATAAATGGGAATGGGTGCAATGCCCGACAGGGTCAGCTATCCTCTAATAAAATATAGCGTTAAAGATTGGCAAATAATGTTAAAACAGATTGACACTTTTTGTTCCTACGTGTTAGTTTTCTTAATGCGGGCCGCCACATTCTTCGCCGCAAATGACCGCTTCGATTTAGTGTAGAAACAATCCTCGTTTTTTTCAAAAGCCGGAATTAATGACGGAAAGGTATCGTACCTTCCCGTTGGTGATCTTCCCCTCTTAAGATGAGCTTCAACAAGACCAAGTCGATGAGGAATGCCGAGCGCTACCTGACGCAAGGCAGGATCGAAGCGGCAATAGGCGAATATCGTCAAATTGTTGATCACGATCCAAGGGATATTAGTACCCACAATATGCTGGGTGATCTTTACGTGAAGATCGCGAGAACAGATTCCGCCGTGGACTGTTACAGAAAGGTCGCTGATCATTACAACGAACAGGGTTTTGCGAAAAAAGCGATCGCCGTTTACAACAAGATCTATAAACTCAGCCCTGACTCAACGCATGTCGTAGCAAAGCTGGCGGAGCTCTATCATATGCGCGGCTCGAATGCCGAGGCCCGTACCCACTACAAACTCTTCGCCGAGCGGCTGGAATTGGAAGGAAAGAACATCGAGGTGCTTGAGGTTTGGCAGAAAATGGCCGATCTGGATCCGAGCGATGCTGACATATGCCTTCAGATCGCGAAGGCCCAGGCCGGAAGAAATCACAAGGAAGAAGCGTGCAAATACTATTTTGAAGCGGGAACAAGACTCGCTGAACAGGGGCGCCATCAGGAAGCCGCGGATGCGTTCAGCGGCGCGCTGCAGGTCAATGACCGTTTCTGGAAGGCCGTGCGCGGGATAGTAAGGTCGAATGTATTGCTTGGAGATCCGAAAGCGGGTGCGGTCCTTCTTGAAGAGAAACTTAAAGAGGATCCTTACAATAAGGAGTTCACATTCCTGCTGATCGATTGCTACTTCGAGATGGATGATGCTGCGGGAGCCGAAAAGATCATCACGAAACTTGTCGAACGCGAACCGGCGAACTATCCAAAGCTTCTCGATCTTGTGAAAGTCTACCTCAAGAACGAGGAAACAGATTCGGCGGTGAGGGTGCTCTCAATGATGTCGGAGCATCTTCTCGCAGGCGGGGACGCGAAGACACTGGAAAACAATCTCTTGGTGGTACTTGAAGCGGACCCAACCAGCGTGGACGGACTTCGGCTGCTTTCGAGATGTTACAGCTGGCAGAGAGAACAGCAAAAACTAAAAGACTCATTAAAGCGGATGGCCGAATCTGCCAATTCGAAGCGGGGTTATCTTGACGAACGATGGGCGCTTACCCAGTACCTTCACCTTGTCCCTCATGATTCTGAAAGGGCGGCCCGGCTTTCGGTTCTGGAAGACAAATACGGCAGGGAAAATTCTCAAGGCCAGCTTCGAATACAACGGCCCTTCGAAGCTCCGGCTTCGTCTGTCGCGACGTTCGGTCTGGAATCCGAAGCGGAGTTCGCTTCGGCAAATGATTCGGGTTCGGGACTTATCGCGCGCGACAGCGAGGTCACAGGCCACGACGAGATCGTTCCCGTCACGGTAGTGGATTACCCGGAGAGCATTACTGTATGTGATGAGAGTGTAACGATAGTCTCGGATCGTGCGGTGATCCAAAACGGCAATGGTTCTTCGAATGCAAGCGAGTTTGTAAGCTCGAAACTCAACGTTGCCGACGAGGTTCGTTTGGAAGAAGAGTTGGAGAGTATCAGGTTTTACATCGAACAGGGATACGACGGTCTTGCGGACAAGGCGATCTCCGCGCTTGAGTCGGAGTTCGGTAACCGGGAAGCGATCGCTTCTGTAAGGTCGGACTTGAGAAGCTCGAAATCAACGGTCGATAACTTTACGACCGCCGAATTGAAACGGGCCGAAGCGCACGATTTTGTCGAGAATGACGGAAAAGATAGACAAACGGCGCGGCCTGAGACGGCGCCGGATCCGCTTCGAAAGATCGCGAGCGATCTGGGGCTTAACGAACCGGAGAAAGACAAGACCGCGGATTTTGAAGAGCACTATAACCACGGCGTAGCTTATAAGGAGATGGGTCTTTCGGAAGAAGCCATCCGAGAGTTTCAGCAGGCGGCGGAATGCGTGGGAGAGACCGATCCCGGCCGCCGCTACTACAACTGCTGCACCATGCTCGGTCACTGCTTTGTTGAGACAGGAATGCCTAACCTTGCCCTGATCTGGTTTACGCGCGCTATGGGATGTGAAAACCTCTCGGACGATGAAAGGCAGGCGCTTGACTACGAACTCGGAACCGTCTACGAACTCTCCGGGCATGTGGAAGAAGCAATGTCGCACTACGAACGCGTTTATGCTTTGGACATCGACTTCAGGGATGTCGCTGAGCGTTTGGAAGGACTCCGAGCAAAGGAACCCGTCGCCGGATAGTTTCTCCCCTACAATATCAGCCCGTCTTGTTGCACCGCCCGCATTCGCGATATACTCGCCCCATGGTTTCACGGCTGATCGTCGTCCTCTTCATACTTGTTTGTCTCGAAACCGGGATCCTGCTCATATTGCTTCCGTGGATCAGCGACTGGGGCAATAACGTGCTCTTGATCTACTTTGTGGACAAGACCGGCTGGACATTCCTGGATGCCATCGTTGATTCCACATGGCTTCGCGGCGCAGTGTCGGGTCTTGGAGTATTCAATCTCTTTGTCGCTTTTTGGGAGATCGCCCATTTTACAAAGAGCGTTGAGGAACTTGAAGCGCACGACGCGGCCGGAAAGCCTGCGGGCCGAAACGCACAGTGAGTTCTCTGATCGATCGAAAACCGATTTCCTGCCTGATAACTCCCGGCAACCTTACTCCGTCAAATTTTGTAGAAGAAAAAGCCGACATCCTGGAAACTGTGCGTTCGGCCGCAGACCTGGAAATCGGCATAGTGCAGATCCGGGAAAAGGCTCTAACCGGAAAACTATTGCATGGTTTCGCGCGCGAATGCGTGGCAGCGGTGAAGGGAACCGGTTGCCGCGTACTTGTGAATGAAAGGTTCGATATCGCCGTGGCCGCGGGGGCTGACGGGGTTCATCTGACGTCCACTTCCATTCCACCCTGGAAGGTGAGGGCAGTTACGGACGCCGGATTCGTTGTAGGCGTTTCAACACATTCGCTCGCCGAGATCCTGGCTGCAAAGGACTCGGGCGCTGATTTCGTTGTTTTTGGACCGGTTTTTGATTCGCCAGGCAAGACCGAACTGGAAGGCGCAAAGGGACTTGCAGATCTGGCCGAAGTTTGCGCCAAATGCGCACCTTTCCCCGTTCTCGCGCTTGGCGGGATCGACCGTTCAAACTTCAGGCAGGCGCTGGCCGCCGGGGCTTCCGGCATCGCCGCGATCCGTCTCTTTCGTGACGCGGGAGATGCCGCTTCGGTCATCGGCGAACTTTGCAGCGGACGGGAAATCCGGGAGGATCGATCGATCAATGAATGACAAGTTGAGCGCAAGAACCAATCCTCCCGTTTGCCTTAGCATTGCAGGGTTGGATCCTTCGGGCGGCGCGGGGATCCTGGCTGATGTTCGCACCTTCGCCGCTTTCGGCTGTTTTGCGGCGGCCGCGGTCACTTCGATCACCTTCCAGAATACCCAGGGCGTTTTCGGGGCGGTGTCACAATCGCTGGACATCGTGCGCGGGCAGCTGGATCCGGTATTCGAAGATTATGACGTTGCGGCTGTAAAGACTGGAATGTTGCCGACGGCAGAGGTTATTCGTGAAGCGGCTGATGTTCTTGCCGCTCGGCAGATGACCCTTCTGGTTGTAGATCCGGTTGTCCGATCCACATCGGGTTTCGATCTGATCGATGACAACGCGCTCTCTGCGCTCGTGGAGATCCTCTTCAGGCAGGCGCTCCTGGTTACTCCAAACATTGCGGAGGCGGAAAGGATCTCAGGAATCGCAATCCAGGGAGAAGAGGATATTCGCAGCGCCGCAATGATCATGAGGCGTTTTGGAGCCGAGAATATCTTGATAAAAGGCGGTCATCTTCCCGAGATCGCCGAGACGAAACACGACGCCGGGGACAGGACCGCGCGGGACTATCTGTTTACAGGGGAAGAGGTCACTGTACTGTCGGCCCCGTTTGTGGAGACTGACGCGACGCACGGTACCGGATGCACCCTTTCGGCGGCAATTACGGCGTGTCTTGCGCTCGGTTATCCGTTAAAGGAATCCGTAGTCCGGGCGAAAAAGTTCGTAAACCGTGCGATTGCGACGGCACCTTTGGTCGGAAAGGGGCATTCGCCGATCAACATAGATCCCGAATTCACCAGATAGGAAGAATTGAGCTTTACTGGGCAGGGGTAAAGATCTTCGGCGACTGGTAGGTCACTCCGAAGGTGATTCCTGTGCGGGGGCTGAACTTTGTAATTCCGAAGATCGCTGCGGTGTCGAACCGAAGACCGGATGCTTTGATCTGGGTACCGAACCTTACCTGGCCCTGGGTCTCGGTCCCTAGCGGTGCTTCGCCGCCCTGTGTGCTGACACGGCCGTTCACTTCACCGACAAGGTTGATCCTGTCATTTACCGTGTAAACACCCGCAAGCCCGTAGAGAAGCACGTCATTTTGCGAAAATTGCTCCAGTGGCGCGGTGAGAATTGCAATTCCGACATTCCCGAAAACTTTTAATCTCGTCGAGCCGGACGCCGTCTTTCCGAAGCTTTTCTGGACTATCAATTTCGTGAAGATGTCGGTCTGGTTAGTTCCGATCCCGCGCTTTTCATTTGTGTTTGGGAGTTTGAATCCAAACTTGAACCCAAGCCCTGGAAGGTTCTTCGTTTCATTCCTGAGCTTGATCTTCACCGAGGTAATGATGTCGCCGAAGTCATTTGTCGAATTACCGTCGATGTCCAAAGGGATGGGCGGAGCGGCTGATTGCGAATCGATAGCCAGAAAGTTCTGCAGAACACCTTCGATCTGTACTTCCACGTTCGAAGCGTAACCTGTGACAATCCTGATCTCACCGACCCTGGTCAGATCGCCTTTGAGCCCGGAAAGCGGAAACTTGGCATTCTGAAAAAAGTCAGAGCCGGCGGCAATGCTGAAGGTCCCGGGAGGGGTGATGTCTATGTCATCCGTAATCAGAGGTCTCTGCTGCCCAAAGGCGGCGGCAGATGACAGAAGGACAACGAGGATTGCGAGAGCCTTGTACATTGCGCCATATTTTGGCACTAAAAGCGAAGGTTTGCAAAATCATTTGCCGATCCCTTTCCCTGACCGAGTGTCTCTGGAGCTACGTTTCTGTCGGCCGTTTTGAAGCGATCCTTCCTGACGCCTCGCTTTGGACAAAGGCGGGAATTGTTGGCACAATCGTATGCGTGTTCCGGTCACGTCAGGGACACGCCCAAAGGACGTCAAATTGTGGTATCAGAAATAGAAAAGGACGATCTCGAAACCGCCGGTCTGCGTCTCGTCGCGGACAACAAGGAGCCGTCTCTGGCTCCCGATATCGAGAAGCAGTTCGTCAATTTCATCTTCTTCCGGGTCGACCCGGAATGGCGGCGGCTTGAAGAGGCGAAAAAGACGGAATACAAATTGGAGTTCCTCAAGGTCTTTGACGATTTCAGCGAGGAATTGCTTCTTTTCGGATATTCGCTGGTGGGTTTTGATTCCAAGGCGGACCTGATGTTCTGGCGTGTGGGAAGTTCTTTGGACTCGATCCAGGATATGACCGCCCGGCTTTACAGGACGAACCTCGGCAGTTTCCTTGAGACAGCCGACAACTATCTGTCGGTCACCAGGAAAATGATGTTCGTCAGGCAGTCTTCGGAGAGCTCGGAGGACAGGAATCACATCGTCGCAGGTTCCAAGAAGTACCATTTTCTATATCCGTGCGCGAAGAATAAGGATTGGTACGACATGAGCGAAGATGAAAGGGAATCGCTTATCACGGAGAACTTCATGGTCGGCAAGCGATTCCAGAATATCAAGATCCACCTTACACACGCTTTCGGATTTAGCGAGCAGGAATACCTGATCAGTTTCGAGACCGACGAACCGAAAGATTTTCTGGCCTTGGCGGAGGAACTTCGACGGACGCCCGCCAGCAAGTTCACTCTGCGTGGTCTGCCTATCTACACCTGCCGACACTTGAGCCTCGCCGAATGTCTGGATTCGGTCGGCTAGAAAGCGTCGAAATTTCAGCCTGGGATTTATGAAGGTTTCTCGGAAGTTCTTTGTTAGGGGCCTGGTTCAGGGAGTCGGGTTCAGGTACTTTGTCCAAAGGTCCGCAGCGAAACATCAGGTGCGGGGCTACGTCAGAAATCTTCCGGACGGTCGCGTCGAGGCATATGCCGAGGGCATTGAGGCGTCGGTCAAATCGTTTTACGAAGATCTGCTTACCGGCCCGATGTTTGCGCGGGTAGAAGATATAGAAGAGATAGTATGCGATCCCGCGGACGTGTACTCCACATTCCTAATCGAACGATAACTAACACAGGAGCTCAAGAGGGTCCTGGCCGGCAAAGATAGCAGGTCCTGGACGAGAATTGACTATGGAACATTTGAAGAAGCTTATCCGTGAGGTGCGGGATTTTCCGAAACCCGGCATCAATTTCTACGACATCACAACTTTGCTTCAGGATGCGGACGGATTAAAACAGACGATCGACGGAATGATCGAAAAGTTCAAAGATGAACGTATCGACACGGTGATCGGCATCGAGTCGAGGGGATTCATCTTCGCCGTGCCGCTTGCATATCATCTGGGAGCCGGGTTTGTTCCTGTAAGAAAACCAAACAAGCTGCCGTCGAACAAGATCTCGGCCTCATACGACCTCGAATATGGCCAGGACACTCTTGAAATGCACGAAGATGCCGTAGGAAGCGGGCATCGCGTTCTCATTATTGACGATCTGCTGGCCACGGGTGGAACTGCGAAGGCAGTGACCGAACTTGTGGAGCAGGTCGGCGGCGACATCGTTGGGCTCGGATTCCTGGTTGAACTCACTTTTCTGAACGGGCGTGAAAAGTTGAACGGTTATGATGTCCACTCGTTTCTGAAATACGACGACTGAAGGGACAGGAGGCAGAAGTCAGAAGTGAGGAGACAGGAGACAGGAGACAGGAGACAGGAGTCGGGAGACAGGAGATAGAAAACAGAAGACCGAAGGTAGAAGACCGGAAACCGGAGGATCGGCGGGTGCGGCTGAAACGCAGTTGCGTTGTGTCAAACGGAATTCGATCGTTGTTTGAACATTTTACCTCGACCCTGTAAGATTTTGGTTTTCGCTCCCGTAGCTCAGCAGCATAGAGCGACCGCCTCCTAAGCGGTAGGCCACTGGTTGGAATCCAGTCGGGAGCACCATTATTT
>JAHEEZ010000310.1 GCA_024640445.1 Acidobacteriota bacterium
GGGTGAGAAAAACTACGGGATTTTATAGCAGATTGGCGGGTGTTTTGGAAGAGCAGGATCGTGTGAGAACCGTGAATCGTAAATCGTAAATCGTGAGGACAGTGTCAGTAGCCCGACCGTCAGGGAGGGCGTCGAAAGTGAATCGTAAATCGTGAATCGTGAGCGGTGAGATGTGAGTCGTGTCCGTAGCCCGACCGTGAGGGAGGGCGTCGAAAGTGAATCGTAAATCGTGTCCGTAGCCCGACCGTGAGGGAGGGCGTCAAACGTGCCGCATCTACGAAATTCCCTTCACCGCATCGACAATGCGCGAGCGTTCCACCGGCGTCTGTTCGCCGGTCTTCATATTCTTGACCGAGACGGTCCCTTCCTCGACCTCGGAATCCCCGAGAACGCACACTAGAGGAACGCCGATCTGGTCCGCGTATTTGAACTGCTTGCCGAGCTTGTCAGCCTGCGGATAGACCAGTACACGGTGGCCTGCCGAACGCAATTCGCCCGCGAGTTTCAGGGATTCGAGCACCGATTCATCGTTCCAGATGGTGACCATCACATCCGCCGAAGAAGAGGGAAGATCGGAGGGGAACATTTCGCGCTCTTCCATCACAACAAGGATCCGTTCCAAGCCCAGGCTGAATCCGCACGCAGGGACATCTTCCTTCCCGAACATCCCGATCAGCCCGTCGTACCGGCCCCCGCCGCCGAGGCTGCCCGCGAGATCGGGAACACGAACTTCGAAGATGGCTCCCGTGTAATATGAAAGGCCGCGGGCGAGCGTCGGATCAACTTTGATCCTTGTACCGCTTCCATTTTCGAAGAGGTCTACGAGATCCTTTAGATCACGCGCGCCCTCACTGCCGGTTTCGCTTTCAGATACAAGACTTTCAAGTACGGAAAGGGTCAAGTCTGTGTCCGCATCGTCTTCAGCGAATTCGAGTATCGGACTCACCCCCGAAGCCGAAATTCCACGCCCTTCAAGTTCTCTGATGACTCCATCGACGCCGATCTTGTCGAGTTTGTCGATAGCTACCAGCGCGTCCGAATACTTATCTTCATCGATGCCGGCGACCTCGAGCAGACCGGTCAGCACTTGTCGGTGATTGATCCTTACCTCAAAATCGTCGAACCCGAGCCTCTCAAGTACTTCGCAAACTGCTCCTATCTGCTCTGCCTCGATCACGAGCGAGGTCGAACCGATCGAGTCCACGTCGCACTGGTAAAACTCCCTGTACCTTCCCTTCGCCGGGCGATCAGCGCGCCATACGGGCTGTATCTGATAGCGCTTGAAGAACCTGGGGAGATCGTTGCGGTAGTTGGCGACCACTCGTGCGAGCGGGACGGTGAGGTCGTATCTGAGAGCGAGGTCCGAAAGCTGATTCTCGTCGCGGATCTTCCCCTCGGCGAGTTCCTGCTGAAGCTTCTCCCCGCGCTTGAGGATCTTGAACATCAGCTGGTTGCCCTCGTCGCCGTACTTGTTCGTCAGGGTGTCGAGGTTCTCGATCGAAGGCGTCTCGAGCGGCTCGAAGCCGTATTTCTCGTACACATCCTTTATCACGCCGATCACAAAATCGCGCTTGCGTACGTCAGATGGAAGAAAATCGCGCATCCCGCGCGCCGGATTAGTGTTAGTCATATGTCATCGAACGTTGACCAATTAGCATTGATCAATGAGCGTTCACGAATGGGCGGTTTTGCCCACCCACTCATGAATGGGTGGGGCAGCTCAATGGTCGCATCGGTTCGCGCCCTGCGCTCCGGCCTTTCTACAGAGGGACCTTTCTTATCTGAACCGGTCCGGACGCACCGCTATACTCCCTGGTACAGTTCGCTGAGTTTGACGTAGTTCTGCCAGAAACGCTGAAGATCCGAAATTTCCCTGTCGGAAAGCTGCCGTTTTACTTTCGCGGGACTTCCGAGAACGAACGAGCCCTCCGGAATCACAGTTCCGGGCGTCACGAGGCTCCCAGCGGCCACGAGAGAATTCCTGCCGATCCTCGCTCCGTCCAGGAGAGTCGCTCCGATCCCGATCAATGATCCCGTTTCCACGTAGCAGCCGTGAAGTGTGACGCTGTGGCCGACCGTCACCTCATGTTCGACGACGGTGGGAAAATCGTTCCTCGAAACGTGGATCATCGACATATCCTGAATGTTGGTCCGGTCACCGATCCTTATGTAGTTAACGTCGCCCCGGAGAACGCATCCGTACCAGATACTGGCGCTTTTCCCGATCTCGACATCTCCGACTACCACCGCGGTTTCAGCGATGAACGCCGAACCGTCGACCTTTGGGCTCTTGTCGAGGAAGTCTCTGATCATCTTAGGCTTTCTATCCCCCCGACGGTTTTAGCAAAATGAACGCCGCGATGCCCGCGAAGAAACCCAGCGCCGCAAGCCAGCCTATGTTCTTTAAGTACCAGCCGAATCTGATCTTCTCCATTCCCATCGCCGCTACCCCCGCTGCCGAACCGATGATCAGAAGGCTTCCGCCGGTCCCGGTCGTAAAGGCGAGAAGATGCCACAAACGGTCGTCTATCGGGTCACTGAACATTCCAAGCGCCGCCGCGACGAGCGGAACGTTGTCGACAACCGCTGAAGCCATCCCGATCAGCGTGCTTGTGATCTCGCGGCTCGGGATCGCAGCGTGCATTACCTCGGCAAAGTATCTAAGTGTCCCGGCCTGTTCGCCGCCGTGGATTATCCCGTAAGAAACGGTTTCAAGCGCGGCAACGGAAAGCAAAATGCCGAGGAAGAACAAGATGCTCGACATTTCTATCCGTTCGAGTGCTCGTTTTGCCGAGTACAGATTCTTTTCAGAGTCCGAAATGTCCTCGTGCGGAGTGATGTATTCCGAAACCAGCCACACGACGCCAAGCGCGAGGATCATCCCGATGTACGGGGGAAGGTTGGTCGCGGTCTTGAAAAACGGCACAAAGATTATCGCCCCCAGCCCGAGGTAGAACATCGTCCGGCTCGAAAGGAGACTCATCTCCTCATCATTTTCATCCGTTTTGAACTCGCTCGACCCTCGGAATGCCTTTATGAACACCGAGGCTACTCCGAACGGAACAAGGAAGCATATCAAAGAAGGAATGATCAGGTGCTCCATCAGTCCCAGCGCCGTAACTTTCTTCGCGATCCAGAGCATCGTTGTCGTGACGTCTCCGATCGGCGACCACGCACCGCCTGCGTTCGCGGCGATCACGACCATCCCCGCGTACCAGATCCTGCGCTCCTGATTTGGTATCAGCGTCCTCAGAAGCGAGACCATTATGATCGTGGTCGTCAGGTTGTCGATCACTGATGACAAAAAGAACGCAAGCGTGCCGATGATCCAGAGGAGTCTTGTGTAACTCCTGGTTCGAACGAAGTCCTGAACGACCGAGAATGCTCTGTGGAGGTCCATTATCTCGACGATCGTCATCGCGCAGATCAGGAAGATCAGTATCTCCGATATGCTTGCGAGATGGTGGAGCAGCGATGTGTCAAATGCCTCCTGGCCAGCCGCGCCGCTGGCGGCAAAATTGAAAGCTTCCTTTTCGACGCCGATAATATCGAGCCAGCCCGTATGGAAACCGATCGCCAAAAGCCCCCACAACGCCGCCGCCATGATCAGTGCCGTGACGGTCTTGTCGAGCTTGAGCGGGTGCTCGAGGGTGATGAGAAGGTATCCGATAATGAATACCGCTATGAGAATGCTTGTCATTGATTTACCGCCGACTGCTGGATCTAATCATCTACCGTTCGTTCCGGAAAACGTGTCCGTTCCTCATCACGAAGATCGGCTTTTGCATGTTTCCGATATCGGCTGTCGGATCGCCCGAAACCGCTACGATGTCCGCGACCTTCCCTTGTTCTAGCGAGCCGATCGTCTTGTCGAGTCCAAGAAGGATCGCTGCGTTCAGCGTCCCGGCATTGATCGCCGCCAAAGGATCCATCCCGCCCCATTCGACCATCAGGAAGAACTCGCGGCCGTTCGTTC
>JAHEEZ010000079.1 GCA_024640445.1 Acidobacteriota bacterium
TACGATCACGACACCTCGCTCACACCCGAAAAGCGGGACGCGCTCATTGCCGCGATTCCCGCGAGGATAGATTCAATGATGGAAGCTGACCCGTGGATGAAGTTCTTCCTTACCTACGATCCCGCGGCGACGATGCGCAAAGTGAAGACGCCTGTGCTGATCCTCACCGGCTCGAACGACAAGCAGGCGGTACCGGAGCAGGTGCCGCTGATGGAGGCAGCCTTTAAGGCGGGCGGCGACAAGGACGTGACCGCGAAGGTCCTGCCGGGACTTAATCATCTTTTCGTGGAGGACGCTGACGGCTTTGCGGGCAACTATTCAAAACTGCCTCCGCCGGTGATGATCCGATCCGATGTTTTGGTGATCATTACCGACTGGCTCGCGCAGCGGTTAGGATAATGCCGCTGATCTCACCAGATGAGTTAGGTCGCAGGTTGATGATCGAGAATAAGAAAGAACATATTCACCAAGCACCAGATCCTGAAGATCCTGAATGAAGTGTAGAACGGCAGGTCTGTAACTTGGGAGGGGGTCAGTAGTGCCCAAACAATAAGAACCCGGCCTTCAGTAAGCCGGGTATTCTCACTTTCAAACCGGATTGGTTATTTGGCGCATTTCAGTACCCTCAATTACTTAGTTGCCCCCCGCTTCAGCGGGGGTGGGCAAGAGTTCCCAAAATGTTCCTTGCCGGCTTTAGCCGGCTGTGCCGGGGCTGAAGCCCCTGGTGTCTTTTGTGCGCCGTTCACCCCCGGCTAAAGCCGGGGGCTATTTTCGGAAGGAAGGACCCTATGACGGCACTGCTTTGTTCACTGGTAGCCGGTTTTCTCTTCGCCTTCGCGATCGTCGTGATGCCTGGGATCGGGGCTTTGAACGATCTGGATTTCCTAAAAGCGTTCAGGGCTATCGATCTCGTCATCCAGAAGAACCAGCCGGTCTTTATCATCGTCTGGATCGGATCGGCTCTCGCGGCTATCGGTTCGGGAGTGTTATCGGTCTGGCAGATGGAAGGGCTCGACCGGGTAATGGTCATCACGGCTGCGGCGATCTACATTGTCGGAGTCCAGGTGCCGACGGTTGTCTTTAACGTCCCCCTGAACAATCGTCTTCAGGCTCTCGATCTTGAGGATCTTTCTGAGACGGAAGTAGCTGAAGAACGCAGAAGCTTTGAAATCCCATGGCTTCGCTGGAACTGGATTCGGACGGTGATCGCGACGTTTGCATCCGCGATCTTGATCATCGCGGCTTTTAAGATCTGAAACCGGCACTTCTGTTTGTGGTCCGGAAAGCGAGTATCCCGGTGTCGGCCTCCTTCCAACGATCATCACCTCAGGTTTCTAGTCTCGGGACGCCAATTCGTGTTGCGTCCAGAGGAGAAGAAAAAGGGTGCCCTTTCTGTGTTAACACAGGAGCAGCTTTCATCTCACATCGGTGTGAATCCACGTCTATTTCAGGGAATTCGGGTCGTTCGATAAATGTCCGCTGGCAAACGATGATCGACGGCACCTGTTACTCTGACCCATCACAAACCATTACAGGCGCACCCAGTGCTTCCCAGATCGGAGTGACGCCTAGGCCGGGACTTGTCGGTGCGGCCATTCTGCCGTTGATCCTCTGCGGGGCTCCGTCGGCGATGCTCTTTGTTACATAGCTGTTGAAATCCGTCGCGGAAAACAAAAATTCTTCCGGAGTGCTGTGCGCGAGGTGAGAGATGGCTGCCGTGATAACGTCGCCGCCCCACGTGTCTTCGATCGTCATCACGATGCCCAATGACACGCAAAGGTCCCGTGCCTGCCGGGCCCTTGTCAGTCCGCCGAATTTGCTGATCTTGATATTGACGACATCCATGGCGTGGTCTTGAAAGCCGCGGAGCAGTATTCCGAGGCCATCGATGCATTCATCGAGTACGAACGGAAGCGTGGTGCGTCTGCGGATCGAAAGGCATTCTTCGTACGAGGTACAAGGTTGTTCAATGTAGACATTGACGTCTCGCACACCATTTGCGACCTTTACGGCGTCGTGCATAAGCCATCCGCAATTGGCGTCCGCCACCAGCTGATCGCTATTGTCGAGCACCTTCGCGCATTCCCGTATGCGTTCGATATCTTCCCAGGGATTGCCCCCGACCTTAAGCTGGAATTTCTTGTAACCCTGGTCCTTGTACATCTTCACGTTTTCCGCCATCTCCTTCGGAGGAAGCTGCGAGATGGCGCGGTAAAGCGCGAAATCGTCGCCATAGGTCCCGCCCAGTAGTTTTGCGATCGGCAGCCCTGCGGCCTTTCCCAGAATGTCCCAGCAGGCCATATCAATCGCGGATTTTACATACGGATGGCCCTTGAGCCACCTGTCCATATTGTCGACCAGGACAGCAAGTTCGGTCGGGTCCTGACCGATCAGGTTCGGAGCGATCTCCTTGATACCGGCGCGCGCGCCAGCCGCATAAGACGGAAGATAGACCGGGCCAAGCGGACAAACCTCTCCGTAACCTTCGATCCCCGAGTCTGTTTCAATTTTGACGACCGTCGAGTCAAACACAGCAACACTCTTGCCGCTCGCCCATTTGTAACTGCCTTCGTGAAGCGGCAGATCGACCTGGTATACGGATATCCTTGTAATCTTCAAGACTGGCTCCTTTTAGAAATGGTGATTTTGCGCAAAGGGTTATTTTCAAGAATACAATAGCGAATGGATCGGCAGTCCACCATTCAATGCAGATGAATTCATCCGAAGTTTCACAGCGAAGGGGAGGATCTCGACGTAGATCAGCGCGGTTCTCGAATGTGCGAATGACAAGACGGGGAGTTCGTGCTTTCCCACCGATCTCTTCAATACCTATTGGTGACCATCGCGGTCGCCCTTTTCTAACTGCAGTAAGAATCGTATGATTGCGCCATTACGTATGATGGCCGACATCCTCTGCTCTTAGACCGTCTACCATTTTGGGGGGAGCAGATGCCTGAAACCTGTAGTTATCAAGACAGATAATGAAAAAGAACAAGAAAGGAACCGATGTTCCAAACGATACGGACTCGAACATAACACGGCGCGATATGCTCGGCTCTCTTGGAGCGGCCCTCGCTTCTGCCGCACTGATCGCCCCGGCTTACGGCGGGACGCGCCCGTCCGTTACAGTACGGGAAACCGAAGTTCACTTTGAATCACTCTCGGCTGTCGCGAAACAGATCAAGTCCGGGAGGCTGTCTCCGGTGGAACTGACGGAGCGGATGATCGCCCGGATCAAACGGATCGACGGTGATCTGCACAGCTATGTGACCCTGATGGAAGAGCAGGCGATGTCCGGCGCAAGGGAGGCGGAGAAGGAGATAAGGTCCGGCGGTTATCGCGGACCGCTGCACGGAGTTCCGATCGGCATCAAGGACCTTTTGTACACCGCCGGCGTGCCGACGATGGGAGGCACCAAAGCACTCAAGGACTTCGTGCCTGATTTCAACGCGACGGTCGTCGACAGACTGACAGCCTCGGGTGCGGTCCTGTTGGGTAAGAACACGCTGTGTGAAGGCGCGATGGGGCCTTATCACCCGGAATTGAAGGTTCCTGTCAACCCCTGGGACCCGGATCGATGGACCGGCGTTTCCTCGAGCGGTTCCGGAGTCGCTGTAGCTGCCGGGCTTTGTTTTGCATCGATCGGTTCGGATACGGGAGGCTCAATTCGCTATCCGTCCGCGGCCAACGGCTGCGTCGGGCTAAAACCGACATACGGCCGGGTCAGCAGATACGGTGTCATCCCGCTTGCCGAGACTCTGGATCACATCGGCCCGATGACCAGGACCGTCGAAGACACGGCGATAGTTTTCGACGCGATCGCAGGTTACGACAAGAACGATCCAACATCGAGGCTCGAGCCCGTCCAGGCCGTTTGGCCTCAGTTGTCCAAGGGCATCAAAGGAATGCGGATCGGATATGACCGAAGTTATGCCACCGATCGTGTTGAGCCCGGACTGGTGGCTGCATTGAATCTCGTGTTGGAAAAGCTCGCTGCTTTGGGCGCAGAGATCGTCGAGGTGGAAATGCCGGATGTGAGCAAAGTTAATGGCGCCTGGTGGGACATCAGCACGGTCGAGGCGACCGCGTATCATTCGTCTTCATACTCGAAACACAGGGAGTTGTTCGGGCCCGGATTTCTTGATGTTTTGAATTACGGCTCCGGTCAGAGCGGCGTTCAATACGCCATAGCTCAGAAGGTAAAGACGGAAGTCGGAGGCCGTGTGAATGCACTGTTGTCCACGGTCGACTGTATGGTGTGTCCTTCGATGTCGAACTCAGCGCGCGCCAAACTTGAAGACCCTTACAAAGCCGAAACCGACGAGGGATGGAAGCAAAACGTAGTGAACGATATTCACACAAAGCCGTTCAATTTCGCCGGTTGTCCAACCCTCTCGGTTCCTTGCGGTTTCTCTTTGGACGGGCTGCCGTTCAGCGTTCAGTTCGTAGGCCGTCCCTTGAGCGAAGCGGTATTATGCCGTGCGGGCCACGCCTACGAGCAGGCGACGACCTGGCATACGAAGCATCCGGCGATCTAGCCCGGCCGGCGGAGAGAGAAAGCGGTTGACAGAACGAGGTCAGGATGCGGACGGAAGATTGCCTGAAGATCTGCAACACCGAGCCTTTTTCAGGAACGGATTCTCCAGCCACAGATCAGGGATCGGATGGTTTCGCCGAGCAGTAATCGAAGGGTCCGAGGTCCCGGGCATATATCCAAATAACACAAACGAACTTTCCAAATCTTCGGGTTTAGGCTAGACTTGGCGCAAATCTAAAAGTTCTGACTGATCACTTTAGTGGGATAACGGCCTTAACCGTTTGAATTCAAGAGCTTAGCGCGCCGCATCCTACCGTTCCTACAGCAGAACATTTGAAAATTAACGATTATTTAACGACTTGTCGATACACTTGGGCTCAGCAGTGATCGTTGACAGAAGATCTCGTTCGCCTTGTTAGCTCCTGCAGGCCGACGGAATACCAGATGGCAACTGTGAATCCTGCTTTGTGAAGCCCGGGACCTGGCAATTGGCTTCGTATCGGAACGTACAAGGGACTTGCTAGATTCGATTATCGTCCGGCTGCAAGTAGGCCGGAAAGGCCGAAACGGTTCAGACACAAAGCGCGACGGGATCCAAGACCTGTTAATGTTGCGCTTCATCAGAAGAAATAATGTCGCCGTAAATCTATATTCAACAGTAGATTACGGTAATTTTAATAACAAACATTGCACGCTAGTGTAATCAGGTGAAACCAAAGATGACTAAGAAATCCTTTATGCTGCCTATGCTGGCCATGCTTGTGGTTGGCATCTTTGCCTTTTCTTTGTCCGTCGCTGCCCAGGTTACCACTTCCGAGATGGTTGGACGTGTTGCCGACCCTCAGGGTAATCCTGTACCTGGAGCGATCGTGGAAGCAGTGCATATGCCTTCCGGGACGGTTTACTCCGCCACTGCCAATGACTCAGGCAGGTTTACTATTCCGGGGATGAGAATTGGCGGCCCGTACTCGGTCAGGGCTTTTCAAGCTGGCTTCAATGAGCAGACCGCTGAGAATCTGGTCCTTAGTTTGGGAACCGCGGCAACGGTCAACTTCACGCTGAGTTCGGCGATTTCCGCAACAGTGGACGTTTCGAGCAGCGATAGTGAGATCTTCAGCGAATCGAGAACGGGAGCTTCAACCTCTATCAGCCTGCCACTCGTCGAATCGCTGCCGACCATATCCCGCCGAATCAATGACTTTACAAGACTTACTCCTCAGGCAGGGGGAGGCGGAACGTTCGCCGGTCAGGATAACCGCTTGAACAACATCACGGTGGACGGTTCTTATTTCAACAATTCGTTCGGTCTTGCCGGGCAGCCGGGTGACCGCACGGGAGTCTCGCCGATCTCGCTGGATGCCATCGAGGCCATTCAGGTGAACGTCTCGCCGTATGATGTTCGTCAGGGAAACTTTGTCGGTGCGGGCGTCAACACCGTCACGAAGAGCGGGACAAACTCATATCACGGTTCGGCTTACTATTTGTTCAGGAAACCGGATCTCGTGGGCAAGGAAGCCGGAGACAACTCATTCAATCCGGGAGATTTCGATTACAAGAACTGGGGTTTTCGTCTGGGAGGCCCATTACCGTTCTTTAATTTTGGTAATGGCGGACCAAAGTACATTTCGGGCAAGAACAGGCTCTTCTTCTTCTTTAGCTATGAGAACGAGAACCTTACTGAGCCCGGCACCACGTTTGTCGCCAATTCCGGAGGTCAAACGGTTGGCGGAAATGTAACCCGTGTCCTTGCATCCGACCTGGACGGTCTTAGCTCCTACTTGAGGCAAAATTTTAACTATGAAACCGGGCCGTATCAGGACTATAGCCAGTCGACCCCGGCAGAAAAGTATCTGTTCCGCTTAGACTACAATATCGACCCCTCAAACAGGCTAAGCGTCAGGTATGTCCGGCTGGACTCCAGTACTGACGTGTTGGAGTCAAACTCTTCGTCTCTCGGCTTCGGAAGCCGCAGGACCAACCTGAACTCACTGAACTTCGCGAACTCCAATTACCAGATCCTGGAGAACATCCGGTCAATCGTCGGTGAATGGAATACCGCCATTGGCAGCCAGATGTCTAACAGCCTCATAGTCGGATACACCGAACAGGATGAAAGTAGAGGATACAAGGGAACGTTCTTTCCCCTGGTTGATATTCTCGAAGGAGGCTCGACGTACACAAGTTTCGGCTTTGAGCCGTTCACGCCGAATAATGAGCTTCGATACAAGTCATTCCAGATTCAGGACAATCTGAACTTCTATCGCGGTTCCCACACTATCTCGACCGGTGTAAGCTTCGAGCATTACGAGTCGGAAAACGTATTCTTCCCGGGTTCACAGAGTGTCTACGTCTTTAACTCGCTCGCGGATTTCTATGCCGATGCGAATGATTACCTGGCGAATCCGAACCGTACAACTTCTCCGATCAACCTGAGACGATTTCAGGTAAGGTGGTCAAACATCCCTGGTCTCGATAAGCCGATCCAGCCGCTGAAGGTCAACTATGTTGGTTTTTATGGTCAGGATACGTGGAAGATGGGGGATAATTTTTCACTGACTTACGGTCTTCGTATGGATGTGCCGTTCTTTTCACCGACTGGTTTCGCCAACTCACAGGTTGACGGTTTGACATTTCAGGACGAAAACGGGGAGCCAGTCCAGTTCAGCACCGAAAAACTGCCGGATGCGAACATTCTTTGGTCACCCAGGGCGGGTTTCAACTGGAGTCCGTTCAACAGTGGGATACTTCAGGTTCGCGGCGGCACCGGGATATTCACGGCGCGACCGGCTTATGTGTGGATATCTAACCAGGTAGGGAACAACGGCGTACTGACCGGGTTTGCTCAGTTTGACAACACCATGATCAGACCGTTTAACCCCGATCCTAACACCTATAAACCGGCAGTCGTTACCGGAGCCCCGGCATCGTCGTATGAACTGGCGCTGACGCAGACAAGCTTCAAGTTTCCGCAGATCTGGCGTTCCAGCATCGCTGCCGATGTTAAATTGCCGCTTGGTATGATAGGCGGTGTTGATTTTCTTTACTCGAAGGATGTAAACGGAATCTACTACATCAATGCAAACCTGACGGATCCCAACACGGCCTTCACAGGTCCCGACAACCGGCCGCGATGGACCACAGGAAACCGCATCAACAGCTTCATTACCAGCGCAGTAGTGCTAAAGAACCAGAATGTCGGGAAGGTGTGGAATCTTGCATTTACACTTGAAAGGCCTTTTGCGAACGGTTTGTGGGCCAAAGCGGCCTATAGCTACGGAGAAGCCAAAAATACCGTCGATCCGGGTTCGATCGCGTTCGGTTCATGGAACAATAACCAGCATTCCGGCAACCCCAACAATCCGGGACTGGGTTACAGCGGAGCGTCCGCAGGACATCGTTTCTTTGGAACACTGTCGTACAGCAAAGAGTACTTCAAGTTCGGAGAAACGAGTGTTTCAATGTTCTGGGAAACGAGAACAGGCGGCAATGCCAGCTACACTTTCAGCGGTGATCTGAATGGTGACGGCGGTACAAGCAACGACCTGATCTATATTCCCAACGACATTTCCGAGATGAATTTCCAGGAGTTTACCTCGAGCGGAACGACCTTTACGGCCGCCCAGCAGGCTGCGGCCTGGGACGCGTTCATCAATCAGGACCCATATCTTTCGAAGAATCGAGGCAGATACGCCGAGCGTGGAGCAGCGTTCCTGCCCCTGACGACAAGCATTGATTTTAGCGTTGCTCAGGAATTCTTCGTGAAGTTCAAGAACATGAGGCACAGTTTCCAGATCAGGGCGGATATTCTCAATTTTGGAAATCTGCTCAACCATGACTGGGGCGTAGGACAGGCCTTCAATTCTACTCAGCCGTTGATCGCCCGTGGTGCCGATTCGCAGGGTCGAGCTTTGTACCGCCTGCGCAATTTCGGCTCACAACTGATCTCCGGATCGTATCGTCCTACCGCCGGAACCAGCGACGTTTACCGTATCCAGATCGGTCTGCGGTATACATTCTAACCGGCGTTCGAAAGCCCAGGGATTCGATCTCCCTGGACTCAAAATTGTTTGATTAACTTAGGGCGACTCCCAGAGTCGCCCTTTTTTAATGTGTTGTCCCGTCCTGAAATTAGACTCCTTTCTGTCAAGTTATTTCAGGACGACATAGTAGCGGAATAATGAAACGAGCGGTCATCACCCAGCGGATCGAACAACTGGTTGAAGCCGGCAAGACAGTTCGATTCGTTACGATCTCATTCTCATTGATCCTGGCCCTCAGACGCTGAGTTCTTCTCGTTGATCAACTCTAACCAGAATTCAAATGTCGTTCGATGGAAGAGCCGATCCTCAACATACAATCTGAACTCCTCTTCGTAAATTCTCTCGAGCTCCTGCGGATCAAAATCGGACGCGGATGCCAACCTGGTGACGTCGTCGCGGTCCTTTTCCGAATTGCGTTCAAGCTTCGAGAGTGCGAGGTCGTAGGCACCCACCGCGTACAAGCGAAGATACGTGAACTCTCCTTCAAACATCGCCGCGAGGCGGTCTTCATAATTGTCCGGCAGTTGAGCAACTGAAACGTATTGCAGAAACACCCCGTGTTTCTTATGTAACCGCTTCCCTTCGCCGGCAATATCAAGAAGCCTCTTGCTTTCCGCTTTTGGCCTGCATTCTATGAAGTCAATATCGGATGTCGGCCGTGCAAGGCCGTAGAGCATTGCAAGGACAAACCCTCCAATGCATACCAGTGAGAGCTCTCGATCCAGCGAGTTGTCCAGATCGTGCAGGAAGTGATTCCATGGCTCAGGTATTTCATTAGGCATATGCAAGATGGTCTACGTTCAGATCAGAAAGGATATTCCACCGTTCAGCTTCCGGGGAACGATGCAGCAATAGCCATTTCTTCTCTGCATCGGTCATACTTTCGCGGCAGAGAGTGTCCTGTTTTGCCAGTTTTGAAGGAAGCAGCTCTCGTTCTCGTCTCGCAAACACCTTTTCTTTCATATGCTCGTTTCGCTTATTGGCGAGTTGCCTTGCCAATGCAGTAAGGAATCCGAGTCTGTTTTGAAGGTCGTTGACCTTCGCAGCCTCCACCAGCTGATCCCATAGCAAGTCAGAAAACTTTAACAGGATCCACGGAAGCGCTTCGGTTAATCGTGCTTCCAGGTCCTTTGCGCGAAGGGCACTTAGCAACACTCTCGCCGGGTTCTTCTTACTCGCGGCCTTCACGTGGCTAAAACCCGGATACTCGAGCGATGCAAGATCTCTCGCAAACTCACGGCCGGTAACGGCCCGCACCCGCTTGAGCTCTCCATTGAGAGGCAGAGCGGTCGGTGATACGGCTAATCTTGACACAGCTCTTTGAGCCACCTTCTTGGTAACCTTTCGCTTTTCATTTTCCAGAAGTGAAAGGTAGGTTTGAGATACTCCCAGGTGTTCTGCGGCCTCCAGCTGAGTCATCCCAAGCCGCTCCCTCGATTCTCTAAGCGCTTTTCCTGTCATAAGAATTAACCTCCGCAAGGGGCGGTCTGGCGGATACTGTAATATTACATAATATGTAATATTCTGTAAAGAATTGCACTGTCTTTTCGCGGCATTCCTTCGTCGGCGTTAACTCGCCGCTGAAACTGAATTACTTGAAAGAAAGGCAGGAAGGAGAATGTGAACCTCTGGTAGAGCGGTAAAAGGGCCGTAACGAGATAAAGGGTTCGATCCTTCTCGGTTTTGTCCCGTCCTGAAATAGATTGACAGAAGGGAGACTTACTTTAGCAAGACACACTCCAATAAGACAGGGCGACCATCGCGGTCGCCCTTTGTCTATATGCCGCCAGGATCTACAATCCTGCTCAGCGTATTCCTTCAGGAATCACCCATCACCTAACGGATCGCGATCGTGATCGTGTAGGTCGCGTTACCGCGTGTTCCGCCGACTATCACACGGTATTTTCCGTTCGCCGGCAACTGGCCGCTCCAAGAGGTCCTGTCCGATCCGGGCTCCGCTCCACGCAGGTATCCGCCCGGGCCTTCGATCTGGAAGACGGCGTTGTCCTCTTCGGAGGATATACTGACCGACATCGTTTGGCCGCCGTTTGCGCCAAGAACATAAGTATCGCTTTCGCCGCGGATGACGGCGCCGCTGTACGAGGCTGAGGACCTGCCTTTGGCGAACCTGACCGTTTTCGTGAGTCCGCCGCCCTGAATCTCGTCGTCTCCGTCGTCGTTCACCGGCAGTGCGCTGGCACCGAACGTGACCGTATAGTCGGAACTGTCGCTCGACGTCGTAACCTCGATCCTGTAATTACCGGATCCGGGCACGGATTCCGAGAACCTGGTATTGCTCCCGCTCAACCGGATCGGGTCCCCGGAGGGATCGAAAACCTTTAGGGAAGCACTCCCGTCATCCGAGTCGATCTTAACGCTGATATTCTGATCCTGTGCAACTCCAAATTTGTAGACGTGTTTCGTGCCGTCAAACACCGTGTCCTTATAGGTTCCCGAGGTCCGACCCTTCGAGAATCTGACAGTGACGAATTTGTCTTCGCCTTGCTGGGTCGAGTTCTCTTCTGACGCGGTTTCCGAATCCTCGTCCGCCGGGTCCTGATCGGCGAGTGCATCCTCCCGGCCCGGTTCGCCAGATTGATTCTTTTCCGTGTTCGCTGACGAATCCTTGGCGTCGCCATCCGTGTCTCCGGTGATTCCGCACGCGATCGTGAACAACAAAAGGGCTATTACAATTAACAAATTTAGCGTTGATCTCAAATCGTTCTCCTCAGGGTCAAATGCCGTGAACGGCGTAAAATGCTTCATGGAAGAGGTGCCTGACCTCCTTCACCTTGGTAACGAGACCAGCTTCCACAACGAGCCTCGATGGTGCATGCCTGCCGGTCAGCGCTATGTGCAGAGTCACCACCCTCCGCTTGCGAGACTGGTACCGACGACCGGGGAACAAAGGGCAAAGATCCCGTATTTTGAACCGCGGTTTCCTGCTACCGGATCTGGTAGATGTCGTAACGAACTTCTCCCCTGTCGAGGAAGGCCTTGCCTATCCCGACGCAGAATGAGCGATTCATCCATTGGTACGCGGGATGCGCTGTCTGGTAGTTCGGCCGGATCCGCAGGTTAATTCCTTCTGGGGGAGGTGGCGCGCCTTCGAGGAAATTCCGGTATCCGTCCGGTCCAAGCTCGGCGATTCCCTTGTAGTAAGAATATATAAGCGCTCCGTCTTCCGTTTCGATGGTCGCCCGAACGTCAAGAATTCCCACACCGTCAGTCCGGATGGTCAGCCAGTCTGCACCCACCGGCCGGACCAGGCCTTTGACCTTCGGCCCAAGAACTTCACCCCCTGTCAAGTAAATGTTCAGCCTAAGGCCTTCGGCGACCGGACCAATAACCTCGGGTTCGGCAAGTGTCGCTTCATAAGAGGTCACGTGCTCCATCTCATACGGATAATCGTAGCTCATAGATTTCTTCCTCCAATCCGGGTTTGTGTCGCAGGCGCGTATGCAAGTGCGTCGACGCGGCAAGTAGGTTCTTGAAATGTTTGAGCAGTATAAGCGAAGAAGGTCCGGCACAAAAGGCAGAAGGCAATTATCAAGACGCCCTTCCTCGAAGATCTCACCCGCGCGATGATATATGATTCATAATATGAATTTAAGAAAGACAGTCTTCGCCGTTTTCGTGACCGCGGTTCTGGCAGCAGCCGCTTTTGCCGATTCTCCGCTGACATCTACCGATTTCGCCGAGGCCTATGCTGATGAGCCGATAGTTGGCGCCGCCCAAGAGGCGAAAGGGGTTATCAACGACCGGCTGATGAACTATCTCGCCAGTGAGTACAATCCGGTTGACGTAAAGATGGCCGTCATCAATGAGATCGGATGGCAGTTTGAAGGACGAAAGAACTCACAGCTCTTTATGGAATACCTGATGAAGAATCGCGGGTATTCCAGCGCCGAGAAGTTCTACAAGAAGGGCAAAGCCGATGAACTCCTGTCTTACGCTTACCTGAAGGCGATGGACAACTATTTTGAGGTCGATGAGGCTTTGAAATACGCGGAGCGGGCGGTCAAGAAGAACAACGGGAGCCGGACGTTTCAGCTGATAGCAGGACTCATCAGGTCGCAGAAAGCGATGGACGAAAACTTCTGCTCGGTCTATCAGATCACAGACGCGATAAGGAAGAATCAGAGGCTGATGAACGATATGCGTACGAAGGCGGTCGGGATCATCTACGATTACATGGACATCTACGGCGAATCCTGTTGAGGGCCGGGTGGTTATAAGCAGTTCGCGCGATGCGCCGCCAGGTATCTAATGGAGGGCAAGCGCTGCCCGTAAAGATCCCTACAGACTTCTGCCTTCCATTTTCCTTTTCCGCTTCTTCCACGCGCGGAAATGAACCAGCTTTGTTACAAGTTAAGTCAATTGCCTGTTGCCAACGTCCTTTGATCTGACGGTATCAATTGTCTGGAAGACAGCCCCGGAGCACATATGAGAATTCCTTCGATCATCCTTTTGCTTCTATTCACATTTGCTTTGGTCTTACCGGCAGGTGCTTCGCAGATTGGAAAGACACAACCCGTTGATGAACGTGTCACACTGAACAGTGACGGATGGGAGATCGTGGGCGATTTGCGATTACCGAAATCAGCAAAACCGGTTCCGGCCGTGATCCTTCTCAACGCGGCAGGTGGTAACAGGAAGGATTACGAAGAACTGGCCGACCAGCTGGAGAAGAGGGGGATCGCGTCCTTCAGGGTCGATCTAAGGGCGCACGGCGAGAGCATAAACAAAGGGACATTCGGGCCTCCATTCGACGAAAAGATGCTTTCATTGCTTGTCGGTACCGACAGGGATGTCAGCGTCATTTCAAACTACATCAGATCCCATCCCAAAATAGACTCGGAAAGGATCGGGTTTGTAGGAGCGAGCTACAGCGGGGAACGCATGGCTGAATCGGCGAGAAAAGGAAGATATGGAAAAGCCTACGTTGCTCTTTCGCCTGGTGATTTCAGCGACGAGTCGATCGAAGCGATCGACAAGAGCAAGGTTCCCTGGTTCTTCATAAGATCACTTGAAGAAAGGGACTTTTTTAATGAGCTCTTCGCCGGAATCAGGCAGAAATCAAGAACAGCGCAGATCCTGGAGATTCCTGGTTCGGAACACGCGACGCGCATATTGGCACATCATCTGGAAATGTCGGAGATCATCGCGGTGTGGTTCAAAAACAAACTGTAATCCAAACCATCGCTGGAATTCTTGTCGGTCGCGTTTTTCCCCTTTAAGAAACAAATGAACCGGATTCCCTCAGAACTGGTTCGCTCGACGTTTGTTAAGCCGGGCAGAACCTGAAGGTGAAAGAGTTATCAGAGGATTCGAATCCACCCGGTAAGGGGCTCGATCCCAATCGGATCGACGAAGCATTCGAAAAGCTAAGGGCGACCATCACGGTCGGCATTCTGACACGGCTCAAAGCACCCTTTGCAGCGCGAATGCTGCTCTAATCGGCCTTCTTTGCGCCTTGGTGTCTTTGCGGGAACCCTTGTTCGTGAATGGTGAACCGTGAATGGTGAA
>JAHEEZ010000311.1 GCA_024640445.1 Acidobacteriota bacterium
ATCAGAATCAGAAAGGGAAAGTCGAGTACTTCAGTACCGTAATTCGCGACATTTCAAGCCAGAAACACCTCGAAGATAGCCTGGCGGCGGCACGTGACGGTGCGTTGGAAGCCATCCGGAACAAATCCGAGTTTCTGGCGAACATGTCGCACGAGATCCGAACCCCCATGAGCGGGATCATCGGCATCTCCGAACTGCTGTTGGATACGAATCTGAGTGAAGAACAAGAGGATTACGCCGAGACGATTCAGAAGTGCGGAGAATCGCTGCTGACGATAATCAACGACATCCTCGATTTCTCCAAGCTCGAAGCCGGGAAATTCCAGTTTGAAGACTCCGCATTCGAATTGAACGAAGTTGTAGATTCCGTGATCGAACTGTTCACTCAGACGATCTACAAGAAAGGTCTTGAGCTTTCAGTGCTGATCAACGGCGAGGTCCCGACCCGACTGAAAGGCGATGCGGGAAGACTCCGCCAGGTGCTCACAAATCTTTTGAGCAACGCCGTGAAATTTACGGACAAAGGCGAGATCGTTCTCCGTGTGAAACTTGATTCGGCAGGCGAAAAGCCGATCATCAGATTTTCGGTGAAAGATACCGGAGTCGGCATAAACCCGGAGTTTCAGGAAACCCTTTTTCAGCCATATTCGCAGGGAGGAAACAAGTATTCAAAGGATTACGGAGGCACGGGTTTGGGCCTTGCAATATGCAAGCAGATCGTCGATATGATGGAAGGCCGGATCGGACTTGAGAGCCAGCCGGGGAATGGTTCGACATTCTGGTTCTCCGCTCCATTCGAACTGCAGCCGGAACGGGAGGACTCTCCCGAACTACGCGCGGTGCTTGGGAAACGTCTCCTGGTCGTTGACGATAACGATACAAACCGAAGAGTCGTGCTTCATCAGGCCAAATCGTGGGGAATGGTTGTCGATGAGGCGGCATCCGGCGAGGCGGCGCTTGCGCTGCTTCGCGCAGCGGCGAGGAACGGCGAACACTTTCAGCTTGTTATCCTCGATATGAAGATGCCCGGAATGGATGGCCTGACCGTCGCCCGGCATATCAAGGAAGATCCCGTCCTTCGCCGGACAAGGGTTATTTTGACCGCCTCCGCTGCCCACCGGTCTGACATCACCGATCCGGAATCTTCGGGGGTCCACTGCTTTGTTTCAAAACCGCTGCGGCTGAATGACGTGCTTGAGACGATGGCCTCGCTTTTGACAGTGAGCCTTGCGGAACCAGGCCCCGGCCACAAGTTAGCTAACGAAGAGACCGTATTACCCACTAAAGGAGACACCGGAGGATCGGAAAGCACCCGGTTCGGCAGGAAGCGGAGGGTCCTGATCGCTGAAGATAACCTCGTGAACCGCAAGGTTATATATAACCAGGTACGGAGGCTCGGATACGATGTCGAGGTCGCCGAAAATGGCGCCGACGCGATAGATCTTCTGGAATTGAATCACTTTGACCTTGTCCTGATGGATTGCGAAATGCCCGTGATGGATGGTTTTGAGGCTACAAGAAGGATTCGGGAATCTCAAAACGGACACGGACGTATTCCCATAGTCGCTGTTACTGCTCACGTGCTCGTTGGAGAAAGGGACAAGTGTTTTGCCGCGGGAATGGATGATTATATTGCCAAACCGGCGCGGCAGCAGGTTCTGGCCGATACGATCGAGAAGTGGCTCTCAGAACCCGGCAAAGAAAAGACCCCGGGCGTCGTACCTGCCTTTGATCAAAAGGAAGCAGTACATTCGGATCGTGAAGAAATTCATATACGTCTTGCCGAACTCGAAGAAGCTTGCGGCAGCGAGGTAGTCGCCGAATGTATCGACCTTTTCCTGTCGGATACAAAATCCTCCATAATGAAACTCGAAAACGCCCTGAAACTGATCGAATTCGAAAAAGCGGCGGACGAGGCACACAAACTGAAAGGCAGCGCGGGAAATATGGGCGCGGTAGCATTGTCGGCCATCTGCGGGAATATCCTCGTTTCTGCGCGATCGGAAAATGCCGAGGAAGCCAGCCTTCTCGTCGCCGAATTTGAAAAAGGTTTTGATGTGCTTCTTCCTGAATACCTCCGGATAAAGGAAACACTTCTCGCCGTCGACCCTGCGAACTGAGCAAAAGATACTCAGGCGGCTTCCTTCCCGGTGATTTACATTCACACGCTTCTGCTTTAAATTTGTAGCTTGAAATCTGACCGCTTGCCGGTTTTTTTTGTTTTCCGGACCGGCTTAGAGTGCCCGAAGGCCTTTACAGGGAGGTCGGAGTACCGTTATGAACATCAGCTACAAATGGCTTAAGGACTTCGTCGAGATCGATATGTCCCCGTTGGAACTGGCCGAAAAGCTTACTTTGATCGGCCTCGAGCTTGACGGCCTTCACGATGTGAGGGATGACAGTGTCCTGGATATTGAAACTACCTCGAACAGGGGCGATTGCCTTTCGCATCTTGGAGTCGCACGGGAGGTCGCGGTCGCGACGCAGAAAACGCTAAATGTGCCCGAACCGGGAATACCTCACGCCGATGCCGGCGCCGGGCTGGTTGCGATCGAAGCGCCGGAGATCTGTCATCGATTCACCGCCAGGATCATACGAAACGTCAAGATCGGCCCTTCGCCGGAATGGCTTGTTAAACGCCTTGAGGCGGTCGGTGAGCGTTCGATCAACAACATAGCCGACATCACGAACTACGCGATGCACGCCCTCGGTCAACCAATGCACGCCTTCGATCTGGACAAGCTCGAAGAAGGACGTATCGTCGTCAGACGGGCAGCAAAAGGTGAGAAGATCACCACGCTTGACGAGGTCGAACGTGAATGCGACGACTCGATGCTTGTGATATGCGACGCATCGAAGCCGGCGGCTGTGGGCGGCGTAATGGGCGGCTTCGAATCCGGCATTACCGAGGAGACCTCGAACGTTCTTATCGAAGTCGCCTGTTTCGAGCCACTGAACATCAGGTCAACGTCCCGGACGCTCGGGCTGGCTACCGAAGCAAGCTACCGTTTTGAACGCGGGGTAGATATCGAAAACCTGATCAGGGCTTCCGATTTCGCATCCGCCTTGATAGTTGAACTGGCAGAAGGCGAACTCGGCGAATTTGCCGATGTTTATCCCTCAAAACCAGAGGTCCTCAGCATTGACGCGCCGGAACTGAAAGAAGAGATCGAGCGCCTCTCCGGTCTGCGGGTAGAACGAAATGAAATTGAACGAATCCTGTCGGATCTCGGGTTGACGAAGACCTCCCAGGACGTTTACAGCCCTCCCTCCTGGCGCCACGACCTGTTTATCGAGGAAGATCTCGTTGAAGAAGTGGTCCGAATCGCGGGATACGACAGGATCGGCGAAGAACTGCCGCCGGGCGGCGGTTCAGGCCAATATCAGCCCTCGGAGGGCCGAAAACGCGATCTCCGAAAATCGCTCGCGACCGTAGGCTTTGACGAGGCGATCTCGTACAGCTTCATCGACGAAAGACACGACGGCCTGTTCGAGTATCTACCCGGACTGCGATCCGCTGCGGCGGAAGAGTACGTGGAGATCCGCGATCCTATAATCGATGGCGCAACAAGGATGAGGCCAACGTTGATCCCCGGTCTGCTTGAATCCATAAGGACGAATTTCAATCAGAGGCTTAGGGACGTGAAGCTATACGAGCTTGGGAAGGTGTTCGCCGCGGGGGATTCCGAGGATGGCCTGCCTTTTGAACGCGAACTGCTTGCGATGGCTCTTACCGGGAGCGAGACCTTCGAGGAAAATGAAGCACCGGGAAGAAAGCTGGATTTCTTTGATCTGAAAGGAGCGCTCGAACTCGTCTTCGACGCCGCCCGACTTGATCCGCCTGAATTGAGGCCGTGCAAAACCATGCACCTCCAGACTGGGCAAAGCGCTGAAGTGGTCCATTCCGGGGTGGTTGTCGGATACATCGGCAAACT
>JAHEEZ010000312.1 GCA_024640445.1 Acidobacteriota bacterium
AGAAGGCGAGGCTTGAAGAATATCGCGAACCTGCCTCAAGCGTGGTCGATAATACGACCAGGGACCTCAACAAGATCGCCGTTGAACGCGACTAGGGACAAACGACCGCAATGTCATTCGCTATTAAGATCCTTCTCTTCTTTCTGATCTTTTGTTTCCTGAGCCTTTTGGTCTATTTCCTGGTCGTCAGGGCTTTCTACTGGGGCAACAGGAAAGAACCACCGGGCAAGAAATGATCTGTTAAAAGCCGGTGAGGTGATGGATGCCCAGGATTACCACGTAGGAGATCGAGGCGAACAGCGCGGCCATCGGTATCGTCAGCACCCACGCCCATATGATCCTGGTCGCAACCCCCCACTTGACCGCCGAAAGCCTTCGCGCCGAACCCACGCCGACGATCGATCCCGTTATGGTATGAGTGGTCGAAACCGGAATGCCGGTCAGCGTCGCTCCGAACAGAGTGAACGCTCCGGCGGTCTCCGCGCAGAAACCTCCGACCGGCTGCAGTTTGGAGATCCTCGTACCCATCGTCTTTACGATTCTCCATCCGCCTGAAAGAGTTCCTAGCCCGATCGCCGCGTGCGCCGCGAGGATCACCCAGAACGGGATCGCCGGCAGGCTGCCTCCCTCACCGTACTGAAGGAACCCCCCCGCGGCGAGGACAGCGGTGATGATACCCATCGTCTTTTGTGCGTCGTTGCCGCCGTGACCCAATGAAAATGCGGCGGCCGAGAACAGCTGTCCAACCCTGAATATCCTGTCCACCTTTGAAACGGTCACCCTGTGAAATATCCAGTACACCGCCACCATGAAGACAAATCCCAGCGCCATACCGATCAGCGGAGAAAGAACTATGAACGACAAGGTCTTTATCCAACCGGCGGCGATCAGAACGCCCTCAACTCCATACAGGCCGTGCGAAATTATGTAGGCGGCGATCGCGCCGCCGGCGTACCCGCCGACCAGCGCGTGTGAGCTGGATGTGGGAAGACCCAGGTACCAGGTGATCAGATTCCAGAGGATCGCGCCGAGAAGTCCGGCGAGAAGAACATAAAGCCGGTAGTCTGCGGTGATGGTGTTGATGTTGACCATTCCGCCGCCGATGGTCTTCGCGACGCTAGTTCCGAACACCAGGAAAGCCACGAAGTTGAAGAACGCCGCCCAGGCGACAGCGACCCCGGGCGAGAGCACCCGGGTGGCAACTACGGTCGCTATGGAGTTCGCCGCGTCGTGAAATCCGTTGACGTAGTCGAAGACCAGCGCAATGAAGATGATGAAAACGACCAGGCCGAATGCGGCCGAATGTGCGTCCATATTCTGGAAAAAGACTGAAGACCCGCCTGCCCTAGCTGTGTTTCAGCACGATGCTCTCGATGATGTTTGCCACGCTCTCGCAACGATCGGTCGCGTTTTCGAGGATCTCGTAGAGTTCCTTCCATTTGATCAGGGTGATCGGGTTCTCCTCTTTCCTGAAAAGCTCGCCGATCGCCCTGAAATACACGTCGTCCGCCTCATTCTCAAGCCGGTGGATCTCGACGATGTACCGGTTGATGTCATTCGGCTTGTTTAGGATCGAGACCGAACCATGGATCTGCACAGCCAACCGATACATTATTTCCGCAAGGCTTCGCGCATGTTCCGTGAGGCCGCGGATGTCGTAGATAAGGATTGCCCTGGCCGCCGCGTCGATGTAGTCGCAGACGTCGTCCAGCGCGACCGAGAGTTCATAGATATCCTCGCGGTCGAACGGGGTCACGAAGGACTTGTTCAACTTGGTGGTTATCTTGTGAGTAAGCTCGTCGCAGGAGTTTTCCGTCTTCTTTATTTTCAGGTAATAGTGCTCGAATTTAGAATCGTCGTCCTCGACCATCTGAACGAGCAATTGAGCCGCGTCCTGTATCTTCGCGGACATCTGCGAGAAAAAGGCGAAATACTCGTCCTCCCTCGGCAACAGGCTGAAGGCCATGGTGAAATCTCCGAATTATCTTGTTGAAATGAAGGCGAAATCAATATATCCCAACGGCTCCGGGTTGTCTATCGGAAGCCCCGGACCGCGGGAACGCCGCTGGCGCAGACGCTTCTACTTACGTTTCTTGTGCTTAATGAACGCCGCTTCTGTGAGGTAAACGTTCATCTCGCAAATGTCCTTGACGTAATCGCCGATCCTTTCGAGATGTTTGGCAACGAACAGCAGGTGAGCGGCTCCGGTCGTGACGGCCGGATTGTCCAGCATCAGGCTCAGGAGTTTGTCGAAGACCCGGTTGTAGGCCTTGTCGATGTCCTTGTCGCGCTTGATCACCGCTTTCGAGGCTTCGGCATCCTCGGACGTGAACGCGTCAAGCGCACTCTGGAGCATCTCTCCCGCGATCTCGGCCATCTTTGGCAGTTCGACGTAAGGGGTTATCTGCGGTTCGTTGTTTAGCACGAGGGCGGCTTCGGCTATGTTCGCCGCGTGGTCCGCTATCCGCTCAAGCACCGGCGTGATCTTTGCGACCGAGATGACAAACCGCAGATCGTGCGCCGCGGGCTGCTGGAGAGCGAGGATCTGTACGCTCAACTGGTCGATCTCCAATTCCATTTTGTTGATGATCTTGTCGTCCTTGATCACCTTTTGGGCAAGTTCGCTGTCGCGCTCGGTGAGCGAACGCATCGCGAGATAGACGGCCTTTTCGGTCGTGCCGCCAAGCAACAGGAGTTTGTCCCGAAGAACGTCGAGTTTCTTGTCAATTATCCTCGTTTCCATCTGATTTCAGTCCAATTATAAACACACTTTCAATTAAAAATAGATAAAAACCAAAGACGATCATCCGAACCGGCCGGTTATGTAGTCTTCTGTGAGCTTGTCGTCCGGGTTCGTGAACATCTTTTCCGTCGGGTTCACCTCGATAAGTTTCCCGAGCATGAAGAAGGCGGTCTTATCCGAGATGCGCGCCGCCTGCTGCATGTTATGCGTAACGATGGCGATGGTGTATTTCTTCTTGAGTTGAACGACCAATTCCTCGATCTTTTGGGTCGCGATCGGATCGAGCGCCGAAGCCGGCTCGTCCATCAGTATCACTTCCGGCCGAACCGCGAGGGCCCTTGCGATGCAGAGCCTTTGCTGCTGTCCCCCGGAAAGCCCGAACGCCGAAGTACCGAGACGGTCCTTGACCTCGTCCCACAGGGCAGCGTCTTTAAGCGCTTTTTCGACACGGGCCTCAAGGTCCGGTTTCCCGGAGTGCATACGGTTGATCCTTATCCCATAGGCGACATTCTCAAAGATCGATTTCGGGAACGGGTTCGATTTCTGGAACACCATTCCGACCCTCCGCCGCAGCGACACCACATCCGTCTTCGGCGAATAGATGTCGTTGCCGTCTATCTTGACCTTACCCTCAACCCGGACGTTCGGAATGGTGTCGTTCATACGGTTGAGCACCCGCAGAAACGTAGATTTTCCGCATCCTGAAGGTCCCACGAAGGCCATCACTTCCTGTTCGGGTATCTTCAGAGAGATGTCGAACAGAGCCTGGCTCTTTCCGTAAAAGAAGTTCAGATGTGAAATGCTGATCTTTGTACCCATAGTTCGTTCGCCGTAGCGGTTAACCGCCGGCTCTTGCGGTCAATAGCGTTTTCGAGTCAGGAATCGAACAAAAACGTTGATGATCAGTATCAGGCCGACAAGGATCAATGTTGCCGCCCAGGCCATCGCGTGTTCCACCTCGAAAGGTCCCGTCGCGTAATTGTAGATCTGCACGGTGAGCGATGCCATCGGCTGATCATAGAAATAATTGTAAAAACGGCTGTTAAGCGCCGTGAAAAGCAAAGGCGCGGTCTCGCCGGAGATCCTTGCGATCGATAGCATCGCACCGGTCGCGATCCCCGAAGCCGCTGCCGGCATTACGATATTCCACGTTACCCGCCACTGCGGCGCCCCAAGCGCGAGCGCCCCTT
>JAHEEZ010000313.1 GCA_024640445.1 Acidobacteriota bacterium
ACATCGTCAGCGGCAACACGAACGCGGCGGCGATAATGATCGGCGAGAAGGCGGCGGAGATGATAGCTAGTGACAACGGGCTGGAGATAGGCGAGTTCGTCGGATCGTAGGGGCAGGACCTGTGCCTGCCCAATGCGCCGCAAGGCGCGAAACTGACGGGTCTGCCGAGTTTCACGGGTCTAACGAATCCGGCGGGTTACCTAGGGGGCAAGACCTGTGCCTGCCCAATGCGCCGCAAGGCGCGAAACTAATTAATTGGAAGACGATCGATATGGGAAAGATCTCAAGGCGAAACTTCATTTTCGGAGGACTCGGAATTATTGGAGTCGGCGGAGCCGGACTCTGGTTCGGAAAGAACGCGATCTTCCGTGCCGTCATCCCCAGGATGTTCAGCAACGACGCATCCAAGGTCACGGCCGCTCCGGCCGTTGGCGAAGAACTTTGCGTTCTGACGGCGAAGCAGGTGGAGGGCCCGTTCTTCATCGCATCGCCTGTGCGGTCCGACATACGCGAAGACAGAAAGGGGAAGCAACTGGATCTGAAGCTGCAGGTCGTGAATGCCGAGAAATGCACTCCGGTCGAGGGCGCCGTCGTCGAACTATGGCATTGCGACGCGGTAGGCGGCTACAGCGGTTATCCGGAGGAACTTGCTCACGATCCGTTTGGGACGATGATGCTTGTTGGAAAGGGCGAACATCACGTCGGGCCGGTCAATGAGAAAAGGTTTCTCCGCGGAGCGCAGAAAACCGATTCGGAAGGCATTGCGGCATTTACGACGATCGTCCCCGGCTGGTACGAACCCCGTACGCCGCACATTCACTTCAAGGTGCTGTTCGAGGACAAGGCTCAGCTGACTAGCCAGTTCTACTTCGATCCCGAGTTCACGACGAAGGTGTTCACGTCAACAGAGCCCTACAAACAATTCGGCGAAAGTCCGTATACCCTCGCCAACGATACGGTGATCAACAAGGACCCGGAGGCGACCGGCCTTGTGCTGAAGCCTGAATGGAATCCCGATGGCCCGCTCAGCGCTTCGGCAAGAATAGGGATCAAGCGGGTCTAGAGTCGGAGGAGAGCGCTGAGTACTGAGAGATGAGTGCTCAGCGTACGACACACTTCAGTTTGTCGCTCTTTGCGGTGAGAGATGTGTGATGAGTACTGAGAGATAAGGGATCGCGAATTGTTAAGAGCGGCGCTTTGCGCTGCCCAGATAGAGCCCAGTGCGGCTGGTTCGCTGCAACTCTCAACTTTTTAGCTCCGGGCTTCGCCCGTCGGTGCAGCGCATAGCGCCGCTCTAAACGGGCACTCAAATTAATGTCCCCTCCACAAGTGGACATGTTAAACACCTGTTTCCGCTCACGTTGACACGATCCCGCCATTATCCCATCCTATCTATCTGTTAATATCTGAGTTCATCTGTGTCCGGTTTTAGCTTACCCCGCTCGCCTGGCGAAGCTTATGAAGATCTCCGCAAAGGTCAACGTTTTCAACGAAGAAGAAAACATCGCCGGATTGTGCGAGACGGTCGAATGGGCTGATGAGATAGTCGTCGTAGATTCCGATTCGACCGACAAGACCGTCGAGATCGCACGCCGTTACACAGACAACATCTACAACATTCCTTTCGAGGGCTACAAACATAAGCACGAGTTCTCCGACTCGAAGACGACCGGGGACTGGATTTTCTGGATCGACGCCGACGAGAGGCTCACGCCCGCACTGAGAGAATCGATCCTCGCGCTGAAGGACCGCGATCCTGCGACGCTTCCCGACGGATTTCGGATCGCACGAAGGGCGTACTACCTCGGGCGCTGGATAAGGCACTCGGGATGGTACCCGGATCATGTGATGCGCCTCTACCGTAAGGAAGACAGCTATTGGGACGGCGTCGCGCCGCACCAGATCGCCCACGTTAAGGGAAAGGTCGAAACGCTTGAAGGAGAGTTGCTCCATTACACGAAGCAGAGCCTTGCGGACCATCACCGCATGACCGAACGGTACGCCTTCTTCGCGGCGGAACATTACTTCAAGACCGGAAAGAAGGCGGGCTGGGGCGACATCTTCTTCAGGCCGGTCTTTGCGTTCATCCGCACATATCTGTTAAAGCTCGGTGTCTTGGACGGTATGCCGGGCCTGATCATCGCGTATTTCACGGCCTACGGTGTCTTTCTAAAATATTCGATGCTTTGGGAATTGAATCATCCGGCTGAGGAGGAACAGGGCGAATGAAGACTGTGATCCTGTGCGGCGGCCGCGGGACAAGGCTCGGCCAGAAAGGCGAATCGGTGCCGAAGGCGATGCTCGAAATCGGCGGAGCGCCTATTATCCGTCACATACTCGGGATCTATTCTCATTACGGGATAAACGATTTCATACTCTGCCTTGGCCATCTTAAGGAAAAGATCGAGGCATACTTCGAAACCGAGGAACCCAGGACACACGGCTGGAACGTGAGCCTGCGCGACACAGGCCTTGAAACGAACACTGGAGGCAGGGTCCGCTTGGTAAGGGATGAACTGGAAGGCGAAGAGAAATTCTGCGTGACATATGGCGACGGCCTTTCGGATGTCAACATCCGCGAACTTATCGAGTTTCATAAAGCACATGGAAAAACCGGAACGCTTCTCGCCGCGAAACCCAGGTCGCAGTTCGGGATCCTGGAGATCGACGGCGAAAACCTCGTCCGCGAGTTCCACGAAAAGCCCCCTCTCGACCATTGGATAAACGGTGGATTCTTTGTGTTCAACCGCGGGTTTTTGGACTATCTCGACGGCGATGTGGTGCTTGAAAAAGAGCCGCTTGAACGGCTTGCCGCGGAAGGCGAACTGGTCGCGTACCATCACACGGGGTTCTGGAAATGCCTCGACACCTATAAGGATTATCTTGAAATGAACACGCTCTGCGACGAAGGAAATGACGTCTGGCGCGTCTGGTGATTGATCAAATGGAATTTTGGAAAGACAGAAACGTATTCGTGACCGGCGCCGCGGGCTTCGTCGGCGCAAACCTCGCGCGGACGCTGGTCGATCTGGGCGCGAACGTGGTCTGCCTGCAGCGCGACGAGCCGGGTGCCGACGCCTTTGACCTGTTCGGGATCAGGAAAAAGATTACGGTGGTTTCGGGAACCCTTGAAGATTACCAGCTGATGCTCCGCATTCTTGGTGAATACGAGATCGAAACGGTCTTTCACCTCGCCGCGCAGGCGATAGTCGGCGCGGCGAACAAGTCGGCGATGTCCACGTTTGAATCGAACATTCGCGGAACATACACGCTGCTTGAAGCCTGCCGTGTGAACGGTTCGGTCGGCCGCGTCGTAGTGGCATCGTCAGACAAGGCATACGGAACGCAGGCGAACCTCCCTTACACCGAAGACCAGCAATTGAACGGACTCTTCCCCTACGACGCGTCGAAGGCGTGCACGGACATAATCGCCCGGTCGTATGCGCATTCGTTCGATCTGCCTGTTTCGGTGACGCGGTGCGCGAACATTTATGGTCCGGGGGACCTGAATCTGTCCAGGGTGATCCCGGGGACGATCGTATCGGTGCTGAAGGACGAGGATCCGATAGTCCGAAGCGACGGGACTCCCGTACGCGACTTCATCTATGTCGACGACGCGGTCCGCGCATACCTGATGTCGGCGGAACAGATCGGAGAGATAAAGGGCGAGGCATTCAACTTCGGCTCGAATTCGCCGGTGAACATTCTGAATCTGGTAGAGAAGATCATCGAGGCTGCGGGCAAGGCCGATTCCCTGAAACCGAATGTGCTCTTGAAGACAAAGATCGAGGGAGAGATCGACGCCCAGTATCTGCTTTCGGACCGCGCAGAGGAAAGGCTCGGCTGGAAGCCGGAGGTGGGACTTGAAGAAGGCCTGAAACGGACACTCGACTGGTACAGGGAGTTTGTGGTG
>JAHEEZ010000314.1 GCA_024640445.1 Acidobacteriota bacterium
ATTAATCGCTTTCCAGGACGGATGACCAATAGTGCCGTCCGCGCCGGCTTGGTTCTGGTGGTTTGCTTTGCCGCTTCGGCGATAGCTTTGGGACAAGCCCCCGATCAAAGGACCATTCAAGACCCCGTCAATCCGATTGCGAGGTTTCTCCCTAAACAGGAAAAGATGACCACTCCGCCCATCGGCGTTCCTATCAAACCCGGCACGGAACTTGTTTCGCCGTCAAACACGGCTGGAGGGGGAACGAAGAAAATAACTCTCACCGAGGCCCAGCAGGCTGCGGCTGCCCAGGCAGACCCAAAGGCCCGTTTCGCAGAGCTTGAGATAGAAGTAGCGAAAGAGGGCCGAAAAATCGCCGAGGCATCGTATTACCCGGCGGTCAGCGCGACCTTTGCCAACATGCACTTCAACAAGTTCATGGGCGAAAGGATCCGGTTGGGAACACCGGATATTGGAGTCAATTTAGCGATTCCTCTGCTAACCAAGGATTCGACGACCTTCAATGTCAACGTCACGCAGCCGCTAACACCTCTGCTCAAGATCCAGCAAGTCGTGAAGATCGCGCGTGCAGATGAGAACATTGCAAAAGCAAAGGCCGGTGTTCCGTTGGCCGAGCTATCAATGAATGTCGAGAAGTCCTACTTTGATCTGCTGATCGCGCAAAGGGAACTCACGATCGCACAGGCAAAGGCAAATAGCCTGATCGATAAGGTCCGCGATTCGGGGCCCTCAGCCGCAGAGCGGTTGGAAATGGTCGAGGCGCAAAAGTCCGTCTCTCTGATCGACAGCAAGGTTCGAAAGCTGTCGGCAATTCTCAGTAACATGATGGGCCTTCCGATTGATACGGAACTTGGACTCGTCATTCCGCCGTCCGAAAAGAGATCGGTCACGCTGGCCGAAGCCACGCAGCAGGCAATGGACTCAAACCCCGAGATTTACGAAGCAGAACAGACGGCGATCAAAGCCGGTGCTGGCAAGCGTCTTGCGCAACTGGATTACATACCCGATGTCGCAGTGATCGCCGGATATGCCAACGAGAACATTATTCAGATCCTGCCTAGGGATTTTACCTATGTGGGCATTTTGGCAACCTACTCGATCTTTGACGGCTTTAAGCGTGAGCACACCTACAAGATGCGGAAGGCTCAGGTGGAAATGGCCGAAATGGGCGTCGGAGCGGCCAAGGCCAAGGTCTCGGCAAACGTCAAGACCAGCTACTTCAAGATGGAGGAATCCCGAAGGCTGCGCGAACTGGCTCAGAGAATGATCTCCGCTTCTAATTTTGTCAACACTAGCTCTGACAGCGAATCCGCGCCAATGAGGTTAGTGCGTGCCGGGATGGAACTTGAACTGCTCAGGGCTGAACAGTCCTACCGGGAGGCCTACGGAGAGCTGCTGGCATTGATGGGTGACAATTAGGCGGCCCAAAGTAGTCGCAGATCAACAGACGCTGGTGCCGGCCTTTATCCTTCCGGACATTGATAAAGGCCGGCACCGCAATCTCAATCATACAGCCTTGGAAGCGTTTGAAGTTTCTTCGTAAGGCGACCCTTCAATTGTCAATAAACATCGATCAGGGACCAATGGCTGCTAAGTGTCTATTCAGCGACACTCCGGGATCTTCGACGAACGAATTTTCAAAGCACCGGGGGAGTCGAACGACAAGAGAATGCTCCCCGAACTCCGCGCTTCTGCGGTGAGAACTCTTTTTACCGCGTCGCGGCTGCGGTGATGTTGGTGACTAAGATCCCGGCGTTCCGCTTCGCGGACTCCCCCGTCTCTTCGAAAAACTCTGCGACCTCCGCGTTCTCTGCGGTGAATTCTTCCGACGCCGCTACGCGGCTTGACCGGGGCTAATACCCGTCTGTCCTTACGGGGCAATTTCAGCCGTTTCCTGCAAGACAATTTCTTTTGTTCGTTAAGTCCGCGACTCTTCGACGAGAGTTTTCTCCTCAAAACATTGCAGAGAATTCAAAAAGTTCGATAGGATTACCCCGACATGAAAAAGACCAGACCCCCATACCTGATTGCGACGATCTTCGGTTTACTGCTTCTTTCAACTTACATTTCAGCTCAAAGTATGGAGACCAATCCGCCGGTTGAGATCAAGAATACCTCTGGCGAAGAGCGAAAGATCTGTATGCACAAACCGGATCTGATCTCTCTGTTTGCGATCGGATGTGTCACTTTGAAGAATGGCGAGAACATATATTGGAACCGCGAAGGGATATTTACGCCGTTCAAGGTAAAGATTTACAAGACACAGAAGATACTCGACAAGTATCTCTACGCCCGCGACCTGCCCGCGGATACGGGGAAAATAATCATCGGGTCCGGGAAGAGATTCGGTTTCAGCCGATTCAAGAATATCAGTACCAAATATGGTCTCAAGGCTTGTAATACCAAGTATCCCGACGGGATCTATATGGTATTGGGGTTTGAAACAAACTACGGAACATGGACGGAGGGTTGGTGGAAGATTGACAAGGGAAAATGTATCAACATTCCTGTCAGCAAGCGCTTGAAGGAGAAGCACAATATCCCATACGGTACGCTGCCGAGACTTTTCTATTACGCCAGGACCTATTACGGTGATGAGTCGTTATATTGGAGAGGCGGCGACGGCGACACTGAGTTTTGCATAAACACGGCGAAACAATTCTCAAAGTTACAATTCGTCCAGGACGGGACCGGAGTAAAGACTCGGCAACCGTGCACGGCGGAGAACGAAGGGCTCGTTAAGTTCAGGCGCGCAACTGATCCGGCCGTAAAGCAGGAATACTTTTACCTCACTTTCTAGTGAGAGATAATTGCAAAGCCCGCGCTGAGTCGCAGGGGCTTTCCGCGGTATCTTTTTAATCGTGGTCGAGGCTTGGAATCCCGACAGGTCTGTCCCGAAAACCCTCTGCCTCTTTGCGTCTCTGCGGTTACTTTCTTCTGTCGCCGCTAAAGCGGCTCTGGGACATTAGGTTCCGCTTACCCCACGTTCCGCTTCGCTCCACGTGGGGCTATGTTGTTACGTCCGCTTTGCGGACTCTTCAGGCATCAGGGTTCATGGATCATCAGGGTTCATGGAACACGTATCAGAGATCATGGATCAGGTGTCTACCGCCGTCGATCTCCAACCTATAGGTACTCCATTCACGATTCACTAATCACGATTTACGATTCACGATACTGACTTCTGACGTCTATCATGCCCCTCGCTACCGCTCGGGGTACTGATTGTCACCGCTCCACGTGGGGCGATGCAGCCGGGTCGGGTCTGCGATTTACAAATGGAAATCTCCTTTCTCAAGACAAATTTCCGGTCGCTTTAGAAACTCCAGCCGATTGAAGTGCTCAAGCCAAATTCATTCTTGGTGGCGGTAGTGGGCGGTCTGCTGTCAAAATTATCATACAGGTGAACGCCAAAAGTAATATCTTTCGGAAGTTCGAAGTACACATCAGAAAGGATCTGCATCCTCACGCGGCCCGGATTCGTCAGGCTCGGATACACAAGAAATCCCGTTGATACGTCGACCGTCTTGAAACGAAATGTCCTGAACCTTAGGCCTCCAAGAGCGTCCATATTGGTCGATTTCGGCCGGTCGAGTGTAGCGTCGTAACGCTCACGTGAAACCGCCAACCCCGCGAGCGCCTCCACCCTGGTTTTCGGCGTTTGCACCAGTCTGCGGCCGGCGATTCCCGCCGCGGTCGTTCTGAGTTTCAGGCTTTGCGTATCGCTCTGAAGAAGATCGACGAATCCGCCGGCAAACCATTTGGGAGTCAGCTGATATTCGTAACCCATGGTCAATTCATTGCGCGCGTCGCCGGCCGCGTCGCGCTGGCCGCTGAGCACAGAATCGAACCGTCCTGTAAAGTAATGCTTCCTGCGGCGATACGCGACGTCCGCCGATATCTGGGCCGAAT
>JAHEEZ010000315.1 GCA_024640445.1 Acidobacteriota bacterium
GTTCCACGACAAGAAAATGGACGCGATTCGCGCATACGCCTCGCAGTTTCACGATCCGAATTCTGACGAGCCTGAAACGCGCCTGACCGACAAGCGATTCCTTGAAGATCTGTCGAACCGCTCAAAGTATTTCGGGTCTCTCATCGGAGTAGAATCCGGCGAGCCGTTCTATGTCCGCGAAGCGCTGAACATAGAAGATCCCGTTGAACTTCTTTCGCAGTCGATGAATCTGTATTCGTGATTCCTGCCCGATTCTAGATAGCTGATCTTTTTTCGTACCGGTCCGCGCACGGGAGTGAATCGTAAATCGTAAATCGTGAATAGAGTGAGCGATAAGTAGTTAGCCGTACGGGCGGGGTTTGTCCCCGCCTTCCTCCTTTGCGTCTTTGCGACTTGGCGGGAGCTCTTAAAAGATCCGTAAAGGAATGGCGCTAGGGATTCCAACACAGGACACCAAGCAGCGGATCATCTGCTAAGGCAAAAATCTTGTTCTCCGCGCCTCCGCGGTGAATCTTTTCCGAGGCAAACGTCCGTCCGTTTGGGTGCTTCCGGCTCATTTCATATAATCGGTTCATAACACGACAGCCAATTGACAAGGAGCAGTTATGAAAACGCAGACACTCAGTTTCTCGACCGCCAATGGCGAAACCACCGCATATTGCGCCATGCCTGCAAATGCCGATGCAGGCACTCCCTCGGTCATTCTTATACAAGAGTGGTGGGGTCTGAACGACCACATAAAAGATATCGCGGGACGGTACGCCGATGAAGGATTCATCGCGATCGCCCCGGACCTCTATCGTGGGAAGGTGGCGACAAACCCCGATGAGGCGTCGAAGATGATGAATGGCCTGAAGATCGAAGACGGAGTCGATATCATTCGAAACGCCGTCACGAAAGCCCGTGAGGAATTCGGAAGCTCTCATTTTGGCATTTCCGGCTATTGCATGGGCGGGACCTATGCGCTGCGGGCCGCGTGCGAGGTGGAAGGGATCTCGGCTGCCGCGCCGTTCTATGGAGACATCGCCCCGGAAGAAGTTCTGAAAGACCTTGATGTGCCGGTGGTATTTGTCTCAGGCCTGAGGGATGCATGGATCAACCCGGAGAAGGTCGCTGAGCTGGAAGCCGCGGCGGAGAAATATGAACTGCCTGTCGAGGTCCTGAAATACGATGCCGACCACGCTTTCTTCAACAATACGCGCCCCGACGTTTACAATGACGCCGCGGCGAAGGACGCCTGGGCGAAGGTGATCGGGTTCTTCCGCGACAATCTCTAATAGCAAACGGGAACAGGGATGAAAGGGATAATGCGGGAACGAAATGGCCGCGTCTCCGTTTGTGCTGATTGCAAACCGGGCGAAGAACGGCGATTCGATAGACAAGGAAAGGTGATCCCCTTGACCTTCTTCATCCCTGTTCCTTACTGTCTTTGCCCGGAATTCAAAAGGTCTTCGAGTTCCTTCCCGGTCGGCAGCGACGTCCTTGCGCCGACCGCTCGGCATTTCAAAGCCGCGACCGCGTTTGCCGCCTCGGCGCTTTCTTCGACCGTCGCGCCCTTTAGCAGACCGTAGAGAAATCCGGCACGGAACGAATCGCCTGCTCCGGTCGTGTCCTTGCATCCGCCTGGAACGCCAAATCCCCGGGTTTCGATGAACCCGCCTTCGCAATGCACCAGCGATCCTTTTTCGCCGAGCGTGAGGCCCACCACAGGACACCCATATCTTTCCTGCAGTTTTCGAAGGCCTCCCCGCGGCGATTCGTCGCCGGTTAACTTCGCCGGGAACCCTGCGCTCGCGATCAATATGTCCACCAGCGGAAGCAGATCCTCGATACCTTCGAAAACGTTGTCGATGTCGATCGAGACTATCGTGCCAAATTCACGCGCTTCCTTTGCGAGGCGAATGCAGGCTCGTGTGTCGTGAGGCGTGAAATGCAGGACCTTGCCGATGCGTGCCGCTTCGGCGGGCGCTTCTTCTTCCGAATACGCCAGTTTCGCGTCGCGTTTCCAGATAATGGTCCGCTCGCCGTTTCGCTCGTCTATGACGATGAAAGCTATCTGGGTGACCGCCCCTTCGATCTGCTCCGCCAGCCGGATATCGACGCCCTCATCCGAAAGACTCCGAATGCCGAAATCTCCTGTCGGTTCTTTTCCGAATCTTCCGGCATACGCGGCCCTCAGCCCGAGTCTCGAAAGCCCGACCATCGCTGTAGCGATCTCGCCGCCCGCCGCCTGTGTGTAATCGCTAAGTTCGACCTTTGAATCGAAGGCAGGGTAATGGGGAACACGGATCAGGAAATCCACCGCGTTCGTTCCGAATCCAACAACGTCGAACTCCCTTTCGCGGGGCAATTCAAATGGAAATTTCATCAGAAGACACCGAACCAGAAAACCCTGGCAAAGCGGGCACCGGACAAGGCGGAAATATGCTTGCCAAAATCCGGGCAATCAAGTTAGATTTTAAGTTGCATTGTCACTTGATTCTGAAGTGAACCGCTCTTGAATTTATAAACATTATCTGGAGAAAAGAAAAATGCCGACAGCCATTTGTCCGGAGTGCGATGAGCAAGTGTATGTCGACCCGGAATTCGTACAAGGCGATGTTCTCAGCTGCGAAGAATGCGGGGAGGCGCTTGAGGTGGTCGGGCTCGATCCTCTTGAACTCGATCCTCTGGTCGATGATGGATTCGACGAATTTGACGACGACGAAGATGACGGCCTTGACGACTTCGACTGAAATGCCTCAGTTCCTGGAGTCTTTGTCGTCCAGGGAAAATCCGGCCTTGTTCTGCGTGACCTGAAGGCCGTCAGAGGTCTCGATAGTAACCCGGTAGAAGCGATTCTTCCGGGTTTCTTCTTCTTTCGGATAGAACGCAATCGCGTACGACGCCGTGATCTCTTCCGCGAGCGCGTCAAAAAGAGGCTCGAAATCCCTGTCGGTTGCGTAAAATGAACGGCCGCCCGTGCGTTCCATCAGGCCGCTTGCCTCAAGAAGCGTCATTACCGGCTTCCCGTTCCCGGAAAGCCTTGAATAAGAAGGAAGGATAACTGCGTAGACGCTGGTCTCCGCGTCGTTCGCCCGCTCGATCACGGTCGATGGAGACACAGTGTCGCCAACAGGAAAGCCATCGGTCACGATTATCACGACCCGCTTCGGGATCCGGTCGCGTATCATCGCTGGCGACTTCCGGTCGAGCATACGGACGGCGTCGTCAACCGCGTCGTAAGCGTGGGTCGAAAGGCCGTCCAGGTCCTTCAGGATCTTGTCAAAGCTCTTCTTCAGCTTGCGAGGATCGTTCGTGAACGACTGAACCGTCCTTACCTTCATTCCAAAGGTCTTGATCGCGAAATAGGAGTTGTAATCAGCGAGCCGGGCGACAAAAGTCTGCATTGCGTTGCGCAGTTTGATCAGTTCCTCGCGCGTCACGCTTCCGGATACGTCCAGTGCGAAGACGACCGAGAGCGGCCGGTCAGAGTCGTTCTTCTTTATCGGCTTGAAGAAGTCTATCTGCCTGTCCTTGCCGTCAACCCGGATCTTGAAATCCTGCATCTGCAGGCCGCGAACGGGGTTGCCTTGTTTGTCGGTGACCGAAACCTCGAACGAGATCAGATCGGTGTCTATCCGGATGACGTCGTCTTTGTTCTGCGCGTTGACCGTCGGGACAAGCACTCCGAGGAGCACAAAGATCGCGCATACGGAAGCGGCGGCAAGGAAGCGGGATCTGATCGGTGCACCTGTTGTCACGGCACGGACTTTCATAAGAATTTGTGAACGAAAATTTCCGATATGGGAATTATAAAGTAACGGCCCGGATAAGCAACGAAATCGTGGAATTTGCTTTTTTCGGCACCCATCCTGTATGCTTTTCCACGTCTTAGAGCCTTATATTATGTATTA
>JAHEEZ010000316.1 GCA_024640445.1 Acidobacteriota bacterium
CGCTTCGTATCCTCGGCGGCAGACTTTCCACATCGATCCCGTCCGCTCCCAAAAGGTACGCCCGCTCGATGGCGTTCTGGAGCTCCCGAACATTGCCCTGCCACTTGTGGTTCACAAGCGCCGCCAATGCTTCCTTCGTGATGGGTTTTTCCTCGGAGTTCTGGTCTCGCGCTGCTTTGGCGGCAAAATGCCTGGCCAGCAAGGGCACATCCTCCCGCCTTTCGCGCAGCGGCGGTAGATTTATCTCGACGACATTCAGCCTGTAATAAAGGTCCTCGCGGAATCTTTCTTCCAAGACTTCCTTTTCAAGGTCCTTGTTCGTCGCCGCGATGATGCGCACGTCGAATGAAACGGAAGTCGAAGCGCCGATCGGCGTGACCTCTTGCTCCTGGACTGCACGAAGCAGTTTTACCTGAAGCGGCTGAGGCATCTCGCCGATCTCGTCCAGGAAAAGCGTTCCGTGGTCAGCTGAACGAAACAGGCCCTTCTTGTCCGACGTCGCTCCGGTAAATGATCCTTTCACATGACCGAATAGTTCGCTTTCCAGAAGCGTTTCCGGCAGGGCTCCGCAATTCACAGCCAGGAAAGGCTTTGACGATCGTGAACTTTGGTGATGGAGCGCCCGGGCGATCAATTCCTTGCCTGTCCCGCTTTCTCCCTGGATCAGTACATTGACATTCGAATCGGCGACTTTTTCGACAATGCGAAACACCCTTTGAAGAGCTTCGCTCTTTCCTATGATCTCTGAAAAACTGTATTGCCTGTTCAGTTCACGCCGGAGAACTCGATTCTCGGCGAATAGCTCTTTGGTAGTGATTGCGTTACGAACCGTCTGGATCAGGTCCTCATTGACAAATGGTTTCGTGACGTAGTCGTATGCGCCCTTTCGCAGCGCGGCTACGGCCGAATCGACGGACGAGTAAGCGGTCATAATTATGACGATCGCGTTCTCATCCACTGCTTTCAAGCTGTCGAGGAGTTCGAGCCCGTCCATGCCGGACATCTTAATGTCGGTCAGGGTCGCGGCGACCTCGGAAGAACCGAAGATCTCCAATGCGTTCTCTGCGCTGTCGGCGGTCAGCACTTCGTAACCCTCGTCCTCAAGCAATTGCCGCAGGATCGACCGCATCAGTTCTTCGTCTTCGACCACAAGAACGGTTTGTTTTTTGGTTGCAGGCATCTTCAAACGATACGGGAGAGCGTTCGGAAAAGGGTTCCCGAAACGCCGGGCTGAGACCTCTAAAATACTGAAAAAATGAGTTTAACACACGGCTTTATCAATGTCCGTGTTTCGTGTTAGCATCGAAAAGTTCGTTACCAAACAAGATATGAAGCGCCGAACCGCTCTATTATTCCTCTGCTTCGCCTTCCTCGTCTTTCCGACTTCTTCCCGGGCGCAGCATACTAATCCCGTCGAACGCGAGGTCTCGAATCCGGTGACAGACACGCCGAACGTGAACCCTGTCGCGCCGGACAGGCAAATTGTGCCTCAACGCAAGAAGCAGGATTCCGGGTATACCCCGGAGGGCGGCGGAGATGAACTGGTCGTTTATTCCGACAAGCAGGAAGCGAGCGGGGAAGAGGGGAAACGCGTCATCGTCCACGAGGGGAATGTCGATGTTCGGTACGGTGTTTACCGTCTACAGGCTGACAAGATAATCATTTACGAGGAAACGAACGGTATTACGGCGGAAGGGAACGTGATTTTCGACCAGGGTGATGATCAAAGGATCACGGGCACTAAGGGGGTCTGGAATTACAGAACGAAACTGGGCAGTTTCGAGAATTCGACCGGATATACGAACCAGACCGAAGACGGGACGGTCATCTATTTCACCGCCGATCGTGTGGAGAGGACCGGTCTGAAGGAGGTGGTCGTCGATAACGGGGAATTCACCGCTTGTGAGGACGCCGTCCCGAAGTGGAGCTTCACTGCGAAGAAGGCGACGGTTGTCGCCAACGACAAATTGAAGCTGAAGGCGCCGAAGTTCAGGATCAAGGGCATTCCCGTGATCCAGCTTCCGTATGCTTCTATCTCCATCAAGGAGCGAGGGAGGAGTGCCGGATTCCTAACGCCGACGTTCGGCTACTCCGCAGATAAAGGCGTAAGACTTTCCGGTGCCTGGTACCAGCCGCTGGGGAGGTCCGTCGACGTGACATTTCGGGCAGATCTGTTCACAGCGCGCGGGATCGGTTACGGAGTCGACGTGCGCACGCGAGCCAATTCGCGTTCGTATTTCAATTTTGGGCTCTACGGCGTGGTCGACCGGATCCTGGGTCCGGGAGAAAGCGAACAGAATCCGGACCAGGGCGGTACAAGCATCTATGCGGAGGGAATCCATTATTTTCCCAATGGTTTCACGGGGGTTGTGGATGTCAGGCTTACCTCGAATCTGGCTTTTCGCCAGGCGTTCTTCGACGGGATCCAGCAGATCATATCTCCGATCGAGGTTTCCGAGGCTTTTGTGAACAAGAGCTGGCGCAACTACACTCTGAACATTCTCGCCCGCTCGCAGGTCATCTCGATTCCGAACGTGAGGGTCAAGACAAGGAACCTCCCGAGCATAGATTTCGAAAAGCGCCCGTCGGAACTGTCTTTTCTTAAGGGAGTTTACTTCTCGTTCAAAACGAGTCTCGAAGGGATCTCGCGCAGGGAGGACGTGGACAGCATAAAACTTTATAGGGAGGCGACGGGTGGCGATCCTATCGTGACCCCTGTGGTCGGCCAGCGCTTCGACGTCCATCCCCAGATCACGGTCCCTTTGAATTTCAAGTATCTCTCGATCACGGCGACCGCGGGCGGACGCGTTACATACTATTCCGACTCGCTGAACGATATGCGGCAGGTTGTGGGCAGCAATCTGACCCGAAAGTATGGCGAATTCGAACTGGACTTCCGGCCTGTTGCGCTTGCGAGGAATTTTTACGGCAAGGACGACAAGTTCAGGTTCCGGCACGTGATCGAGCCGTATGCCACCTATCGTTACCGGAAGGGCATTAATAGGTTTGAACGGATAATACGGTACGACTACGAAGATACGGAGACGGACACGAACGAGGTCGAGTTCGGCATCACCAATCGGTTCTTTGTTCGGCGCTTTACGGAAGCGGTTACCAGCGAAGCGCAGAAGCTTCTGAAAAAAAAGGAACCCGGCAAGGACGATTCGCTTTCGATCCAACCGTACGAGATATTCACTCTGACGGTGCGGGGCAAGTATTTCGCCGATCCCTATTTCGGAGGCGCGCTTGTGCCTGGCCAGAGGAACCAGATCAAAGCGATCACCGATCTTACCTTCTACACCTTCGGCGGCGTGCCCCGGAATTTTTCCCCGATAAACGTTGATGCGACATACCGGCCGCTGAAAACGATACTGTTCAATTCCCGGCTCGACATTGGGGTGCAGGGCGGCGGCCTGCGAAACATCTCGGCAACCGTAGGATACAACACGAAACTTCTGAAGATCTTTCAGACTTTCTATTACACTCGCGCCGTGACCCTGATCCCCTCGCTCAGGGAATTCAGTGATTCCTCCGGCAAGGAGCCGGGCACGCTGCGCGGCTCGCAATGGAGCCCCGCGATCTTCGTTGGCGACAGGAATCACGGATTGTTTGGGGGGACATCCTTGTTCCTCGACTTTCAAAACCGCCGCGAAACCCAAACCTCTCCACTCGTAAGTTCGCTATACACCCTCGGTTACGCATTCGACTGCTGCTCGGTGGCGGCTCAGTTCTACACATACAACGTCGGCGTCCGTTCTGAGAACCGGTTTCTTTTCAGCTTTCGCTTGAACGGGATCGGGTCGTTCGGCACGGAACAGTTCGGACAGGGGCTGCAGTGAGTTCGGCGGGTTTGGCGGTGATGTAGCAACGGGGCTCGTCCCTGCCCGGCAAGGAA
>JAHEEZ010000080.1 GCA_024640445.1 Acidobacteriota bacterium
TTCCAGGATCTCCCTCTGGCTCTTCTCGTCGTCAACAACTAGTATCGATTTTCTACTCATATTTCTGTGTTTTTATCGGCAGACTGCCGGTCAGAACTCGTTGAACTGGCGCCCGCGGAAACAAGTGCCGCCCCATCATCCGGACACACGTCTTTGTCCATGAACTCTCCACCGCATTGCGGACATTTCGAGACCGCGGCGGGCAGTGTGATGACGAAGCAGGCTCCCCCGTCATCCGGCGATTCCAGTTCGATCGAACCACCGTGTTCGTCGATTATCCTCTTAACGATCGCAAGTCCAAGACCCGTTCCGGTTTCCTTCGTAGAAAAATAAGGCTGAAATACTTTCTCGGCGTGCTCCTCGGGAACTCCCGGCCCGGTGTCACGGATGGCAACCTTTACGACGCCTTCCTCTCGCGTGATCAAGATGCTCAGTTTCCCGCCCGTCTGCTCCATTGCGTGGATCGAGTTGAGGAAGAGGTTATTGAAGACAGACCTCAGAACATCCGCGTCGCCGGCGACTGCCGGGGCGTCATCACGTTCGACAATGTTGATCTGGATCCCACTCTCTTCCGCCTGCGGTTCCACTATTTTCAGCGAATTCTCGATAACTGATCTTACGTCAACGGGAACGAAGTCGATCTTAACCGGCCGCGTGTAACGGAGAAAATCCGATACCTGACGGTTGATCCTCTCGACTTCCGACTTGAGCTGTACGGTCAGTTTCTCGAACGTCTCGCTTCTTCCCGCGTCTTCCGGTTTGAACTTCTTCCGAAGATGGTCGAGCGTGAGATTGATGTAGTTAAGAGGATTCCGTATCTCGTGGGCGATGGCAGAGGCCAGGCGCCCCACTACCGCCGATTTTTCCGCTTCCTGCAGTTGCTCCTCAAGAACCTTCGACTTTTCCAGTTCCTCCGTCATAAGGTTGAACTGCTTGGTCAAGGAACCGACCTCGTCCGTCCTGCCCGTGTCCGGAACCCTGTAACTCAGGTCGCCCCGCCCGACTTTCCTTGCGGCCCTCGAAAGGTTTGCGATCGGCGTTGTGAATCTCCAAACAAGGAGGATCGTGACGATGATCGACACGAGAAATATGCCGATTGTGAAGATCAACGGCTGGGCCGCACGCGCGGCTGCTGCCCCCTTGTCGCTGTTGAGGATGATCATCACGTAGAACCGCCCCTGGTTCGTCTCCACCGGTATGGCGTGCGCTTCCCCGTCGGCGTGAGAATCATCCGGCGCACCCGCGTTCGGGAAATTCCTTATGTCCTCACCGAGTTTCTCTTCTTTCTCCATGAGAGGAGGAAGATCCGTGAGCTGCCTCAGGTCCTTGCTCACGTATTCGCCTTCCACATTCTCGACAGGCAGATATTTGCCGCTCAGGCTGTCGTAGACCTGCCAGTCGTTGTCGATCACTAGAATGTCGCGAATGCGTTTCGAGGTCCGCTCGTTATAAAACGACTGCCCTTCCCGGCCGACGAAATCCCTTAATCGGTCTTGCGAGGTCATACTGTTAACGCCAATCGCGAATCCGGCCAAAAGCGCCTGCTCCTGCATTTCAGTAAGGTTGATGTTCTCCGCCTGGATCCGCAGGTTGAGATAGTACTGGACTCCCACTGTCGCGATCAGCAGGACGCCGAGTACGAGAGAGAGCCTGCCGCGGAATGTGTTGAAGAAACTCATTTGAAAGAGGAACGGGTCGCCGGTCTGCAAAAAGCCGCTGTTAAACTTTCTTGTTTCGGGAATCGGTTGAATGTTATAGTTTCAATTGCCTTAAAATCAACCAGTTCAAGGCCATATTAACACTCGTCCCCATTGAACACTCCCCGATTGAAAATCAACCAACCAAGATTCCAGAGGTAGTTTTCAGATGCAGTTTTTCTCAAAACGAACGATTCGAGTCGGATTGATCCATGCTTTCGTGTGCGTGTTTTCCTTTGTGGCAGTCGGCACTGCGATTGCGGCTTCGGACGCGAGTCTGCAGGCGGAAACGTCGAATAACATTCAAAACGACGACATCTCGGGCGAAGACATTGAGGTCCGCCGCGTGGCTCTCGAAGCGCTCGGCACTGCCGCCGGCACGGTCGTGGTAATGAACGCCCAGACGGGCCGAATCTACACGATCGTCAATCAGGAATGGGCGATCCGGAATGCCTTCAAGCCCTGCTCGACGATCAAACTCGTCACGGGCGCCGCCGGACTCAGCGAACATTTGATCAGCTCCGACGGAAGTATTGCGAACGTCAGCTACAGACTGGGGCTCGATGATGCCCTGGCGTATTCGAACAATGGTTACTTTCAGAAGGTCGGATCGGCCCTCGGGAGTGAAAGACTGATCTCTTATGCCTTGGAGTTGGGACTCGGTTCTCCGACCGGAATCAATGCAAAGGGCGAGACACCCGGCAAACTGCCCTTTGGTAACGAGAACCTGCGGATCTATTCGCATGCCGACGATTTCCTTGCCAGCCCGCTTCAACTGGCCGTGATGGTGTCAGCGATAACAAATGGAGGAAACGTGCTGGTTCCGACAATAGCGAGGACCAGACAGGAGAAGGCCGCTTTCCGGGGTCTGCTGAGGCGAAGACTTGATCTGCGCCCCGCTGCGTTCGAAAGGTTGATCCCGGGTATGATCGGCGCTGCTGATTACGGAACCGCGAAGATCATCCCGGACGAATTCCAGGTTGCGGGTAAGACGGGCTCGTGCATTTCAGGCGGCACCTGGGTGGGCCTATTTGCATCCGCCGCGCCAGCAAACGATCCAAGGTACTCGGTTGTGGTTATTACAAGAGGCAGCAGGGCGCGGGGAAAGTACTCTGCCGCGATTGCGGGAAAGATCTACGAAACCCTCGCTTCGCGATTCGGGCAGAGCAAAGAAAGATCACTTATCGCCGAAAACAGGTCGACGGGCTCGAACGGAAGGAAAACCGAGAGCGTGATCTCCGGCTCCGAGGATCGTCGATCGGCTGTTTCGCGCGTTTCAAACGAACCTTCTGCGCCGCGGATACAAATGACAGGCTCGAGCCGTTCGACAGGAACCGTTCCAACCGAAAAGGAGTCGAAGCGGCCAAAAGGTAAATCGGTGGATGAGCTATTTCCAACTATCGTAATAGTTAAAGGAAAGACCGAAATCGTTAGGCCAAGGGTTGTGAACGAATGATCTTTGTTAACCCTACAGACACGCCGGCAGGCAAGAAAACAATAGGTGGCCTTCGCGGCGAAGCCGCTTGACAGAGGCCTCCGCGTTGCACGATTATTGTAGACTGTGTTCTTTTTCCGGTCCCGGGAATTTCCTCTTCCCAGAGTGATGATCCGGGAAGCATTGCAACTTTCAAAAAGGGCACTACATCTGAGTTCTCGCATGACGTCCACCTTTTCGTTGTGTTCTGAACCATCAGAAAAATCCGGATAGTTTTTATCGCTTGGAGGGAAATGTTAATGAAAGTTCTTGTGAGATCACTGACGGTCGGATTATTTGCCACCGTGTTCGCCGTCGCCTTGTCGGTTCCCGTGTACGCCCAAACGTGCGATCAGGAAACCAAAACGCCTATCTATCAAAAATACCTCGACAATTACGCGGGTAACATCGAACAGCGGCAGATGGCAGTCGATGCGGCTAACGAGTACATAAAGCTTTGCGCTACCAGCGAAATCGACAAGGAAATCATCGACTACCTAAAGAGTGCGATCCCCGCGCTTGAAGACGGTATCAAGACCGAGAAAGAGCAGATGGCCAAGCAGAAACTGATCGATGCGGAAACCGAGCGTTTCAACAGGTTCAGCAAGGCCTTCGCAGCGAAGAACTTTGACGAACTGTTCGCCGCCGCCGAAGATTACCTTAAGAGCGCACCGGTTGCGAGGAACAACTACCTCGATATGAGGATCCTGATGGCCGCCACAGGCGGTGATCTTGCGGCCAGTAACCCTCCGATCAAGAAGTATGACGACCTGACCCTGAAATATGCGCAGGATGCGATCTCACGCATTAACGCAGGCGAAGAGTCCGGTTCCAAGAAATGGGGCGGTTACGACAACAAAGACAACACCCTCGGCTGGTTGAACTACGCAATCGGATACATCAAGTATTACGATCAGGATAAGAAGGACGAGGCGATCGCTTACTACTACAAAGCGACTCAGTACGAATCGGGGACCAAGGCCCATTGGCCGCTCTACGCGACTATCGGTTCCTGGTACAAGAGCAAGATGGCTACACTGGGCAGGGATCGGGTAGCGATCGATATCACGACCGAAGGCGAGAACCAGAAGGCCAACATCGACAAAGCACTTTCGATCCTTGCGATGGAAAAGGGATACGCAGAAAGGGCTATCGATGCATACGCTCGAGCCTTTAGCATTGCCAAGACGAAGCAAGGCATCCCGGAAGCGGCTAAAGCGTCGCTCTTCGACAACCTGAAGCAGTTGTTCAACTTCAGGTATTCCTCGGAACAGGATGCCGATAAGCGGAGCGAAGCAAACATCAACAGCTACGTTGCGGGAATAAGCACAAACTCGCTTCCCAATCCCACAAGTGCTGTGCAACCGGTGATCGAGAAGATCCAGACCGAAGAACCCGCCGACAAGGCGACCGACGGAACCGAGGGCGCAAGCTCCGGCCAGGTCAACGGTACTCAGAGGACCAGAACGGTCACCACGGCTACGACCAAGAAGGCGGGAAACTTCTAGGTTTTGCCTTCCGAGAATGAAAATGTCCGGAGAGCCGGATGCCCCAAGGCATCCGGCTTTTTCTTTTGGACGTGACTTCTATAGAATAGCGACTTATGCCATCTAGCGTTGGGGAATTGGAAAATTTGCTGGGCTACCGCTTTAAGGATATATCCTTGCTCGAGCGGGCGGTTACCCATAGATCGTGGGCATACGAGAACGCACGCGCGACCAATGGCAAGGACCAGCGACCGGACCAGAACGAGACACTCGAATTCGTCGGTGATTCAGTGCTGGGCCTTGCTGTCGCCGAACAGCTTTATACAAGGAATCCAGAGCGAAGCGAGGGCGACCTTACGTTGATGAAGCATCGGCTGGTAAGTTCGGACACGCTTGCTGAGATCTCACGCGCGCTTGGTCTGGGTGATTTTGTAAGACTCGGACGGGGCGAAGAAAAATCAGGAGGAAGGGAAAGACGTACCGTGCTGGCAAACGCTTTGGAGGCGGTGATCGGCGCGGTTTTCTTTGACGGAGGATATATATCAGCCCGGGCTTTGGTCAACAAACTTTTCGCTGAGAGCCTCCGGGAGGTAACGCCGAGCACCTCTGTTGATTACAAGACCCTTCTCCAGGAAACTCTTCAGGCGCAGAAGAGAAAAGCGCCGGTTTACAACCTTGTGCGAACCGAAGGCCCTTCCCACGACCGCCGATTCTGGGTCGAAGCAATCTGGGACACCGGCAGCGCGACTGGAACCGGCGTTTCGATAAAATCGGCCGAGATGGAGGCCGCGAGCGCGGCGATCGAACTTTTGAATTCCAAAGACTCAGAACAAAGTTGAACCGGACGCGTAGAAAACAAACGATGTCGAAAGAAAAGCAAGAACAATCACCTTCCGCCGAGGCACAAAAGATAGAACCGCCGAAAAGCATCTTCGCCGAATATCTGGAGTCCTTCGTTGTTACATTGATAATGGCCCTGTTCGGAATGACGTTTGTCATTCAGGCGGTCACCGTGCCTACAGGATCTATGCAGAACACGATCCTGATCGGCGATTACCTGCTCGTCAATAAGTTCATTTTCAACGCCGGCGGCGACCCTTTGCCATTCCTTCCTCAAAGGGAGATAGGCCGCGGCGACATCATTGTCTTCAAGTACCCTGGCTTTCCGGACAACCGCGAGAAGGTTGAAGATCAGGGCGGACGCCCGTATCAGATCAATTTCGTAAAGCGCGTGATCGGCCTTCCCGGCGACAAGATCGAGGTCCGCGGATCGGAAGTGTACATCAACGACAAACTACTTCCTGAGCACCGGGTTATCGGCGAATCGAAAGCGGATCAAGCGGCGTTGGAAACCAAACAATTTGAAGACCGAAAGCCCGGCGAGAACTACGACGTGTATTACATGGAAGAGATGCTGCGGGGAAACGGCTCAATGCGCGATTACAGTTTTGCCGCCGAAGGAAGACCTTTCACGGTCCCGAAGAACAGCTATTTCGTGATGGGAGACAGCCGCAACCAAAGTCTTGACAGCCGTTACTGGGGGGTCGTGCCGCGCGAACTCGTGATCGGAAGGGCGATGTTCGTGTACTGGTCGTGTGACCGGGCGGCAAGCAACGGGAGCTTCTTCGGATGCCTGACAAGTCCGCGCCTCAACCGCATCGGAAGGCTTATTAAATGATCTCGAAAATTGGATCGACCGGGCTCGAATACGATCTCGACAAAGAGGTATTCGAGGCGCTTGAAGAAGGGCGGCCCGTAGTCGCGCTTGAATCAACGGTAATTTCGCACGGCCTGCCGTCTCCTGTAAATCTGGAAACGGCGGGCCTCATTCTTCAGGCGGTGCGGGAAAACGGCGCGGTGCCCGCTTTGGTCGCGATGATAGAAGGGAGATTCCGGGTCGGGTTGCGCGACGATCATCTTGAAAGGCTGGACTCGGACGGGATTCGAAAACTCTCGGTTCGGGACCTTCCCATAGCGATCGGAAATAGACTCGACGGAGCGACGACGGTGGCGACAACGTCGATCGTGGCGCGTGCCGCAAACATACCCGTATTCGCGACCGGCGGGATCGGCGGCGTTCACAGGGGTTTCTCCGCGGACGTCTCCGCCGATCTGCCCGTGCTTGCATCCACGCCGATCACGGTCGTATGTGCCGGTGCAAAAGCGGTCCTGGACCTCCCCGCCACTCGGGAATGGCTTGAGACCAATGGAGTTACGGTGCTCGGATTCGGCTGCGACGAATTTCCCGCGTTCTACTCGCGGCATTCCGGACTCGATGTCGATGAAAGAATCGATTCGCTTGAAGCTGCTGTGGACGTGATCGAAGCGAGGGACAGGCTCGGCTCGGAAAAGGCGATCCTCCTGGCGGTTCCCGTGCCTTCTGACGATGAGATCGATTCGGCGGAACTGGAAGGCTGGATCGGCGAGGCGCTGGCGGAGGCCGAAAGGCTGGAAGTGTCCGGAAAAAAGGTGACCCCGTTCCTTCTTTCAAAACTTTCTGAGTTAAGCAAAGGCAGGACGCTTCGATCAAACATCTCCCTATTAATCAACAATGCCGCAGTCGCGGCCCGTTTGGCATGCCACCTCGCTAAAAGAAAGAGGCGCTGAATCTACTTCAACGGATTCGGAACCCTGAAAGCTACATCGACCGGCACGACCCGCTTGAAACTGAAACCGTATTTCTTGAATCTTCCGAAGACAAAGATCCTTCCCTTTACCTCCCATTCTGGACTGCCTCCATCGATCTCGTCAGCCGCTCCCCGGATCGCGGAAGGGATGCTGACAGTGATCTCCAACGGTTTCGGCAGACTGACCATTTCGCCGTTGTGAAAATCAAAACTGTCCCGGTACTCGCGAATCTCTACCGGCAGCCCGTTCACGGTGAAGTCGCGGAAAGTCAGAAATTCGATCTTGCCGCTCTTGCCCTCCGCGGTCAGACTTCCCGGCACTAAGAAAGTGACACCGTCGAGACCCAGATCGGAGAATTCCGGATCACCGAATTCGAGATAGACCGAAGCGTCCCGCTTTTCCGCAGAAGCTTCATCGTTTGCCACGGACAAGTCTGTCCTGTGGACCTTATATCCGCGTATCTTGTTTGGTAACTCCTGGGCGGCGGAAGCCGCGCAGAGGACGGCGAGGATAAAGAAAGCGACCGGGAGCCGCTTACCCGGAACTTGCCTTCTTCGTTTCACTGATCTCGGCATCATCTTCCGGTTCTGAAGCGTCCGGTTCGGTGTCGACTTTTTCAGGATTCTCTTTTTCGAGGTCCTGTTTGATCGCGTCGAGTATTCCGTTTATGAACTGAGTCGCCTCGTAGGTTGAAAACCTTCGCGCTATTTCAAGCGCTTCGTTGATGACTACCGTGTGGGGGGTGCTTTCGAAAAGAAATTCGTTTACGGCGAGGCGAAGAATGTTTCGATCGACGACGGCCATACGCTCGATGCGCCAGTGCTCTGCGCGCGTGCGGATCTTGTTGTCAATATCCTCAAGCCTGTCCAGTGTGCCTATGACAAGATTGTCCGCGAACTGCCGCGTCGGAAGGTCGATGTCCGAACTCAGCTCTCCCCAGAAGTCATGGACAAGTCTTTGCCCGCTGACATTCGATACATCAGCGGCAAACAGCATTTGCAATGCGCACTCGCGCGCCTTACGCCTTGCTCCCATATTACTTAGTTATCAAACCGCGTGCGGAAACGTCGCGTCTCCGCCGGCCTCCTCATCACCACCAACTTCTTTCAAGAGGCTCACGATCTCGACCGCCGACATAGCCGCGTCGAAACCTTTATTTCCGGCCTTTATTCCGCACCGGTTCAGGGCCTGCTCTACGGTATCAGCCGTAACGACGCCGAAAAGCACCGGAACGTTGGTCGCCATAGCAGCCTGGGCAATTCCCTTTGCAGCCTCTCCGGCGACATAATCGAAATGCGGCGTCTCGCCGCGGATCACCACTCCAATGCAAATTACGGCATTGAAATTCCCGGTCATCGCTACCTTTTTCGCGGTCAAAGGCAGTTCAAATGAACCGGGAACCTTATAGACTTCTACATCCTCGCTTTCGGCTCCAAGCCGTTCAAGCGCATCCAGAGCGCCCGCAGTAAGCTTCGACGTCAGAAGCTCGTTCCAGCGCGATTCAATTATCGCGAACCGGAAACCTTTTGCGCTCAATGACCCTTTGTGTATCTTTGGTTCCAAACCAATTCTCCCCCGCCGAAATTCGGCCTGCATCGTAGTATAGATGGCGCATCAACTGCTTTCAAGGAAGAAGCGGTCATTCGCCTTTGAATTTCGGCGTCCTCTTTTCAAGAAAGGCACACGTTCCTTCTTTCATGTCAGAAGTTTCAAACAGCTCGGAAAAAAGCCTCAACTCCCCCGCCAATCCTTCTTCGAGGCTGCCTTTTGAACCATTTCTCACAGATGCGAGACAGGATCGAACAGCCGACTGCGACAGGCCCGCGATCGCCTCGGCAGTCTCGCGGGCCTTTTCCACCTCAAACCCGTCCGAGAACGCCGCATTCACGAGTCCCGAATCTACGGCATCGGGAGCCGGGAGCACTTCGTTGTCACGCAGTATTGATATGTCGTCCGACGCAAAACATAGATGAAAAGCGGCAACAAACCGCGCAGGCACGGCGCCGGTTCCCGAAACTGAAAGAATGACCGGTACGCGCGACCGCTCAACGGCTGCGGTCAGGTCGTTAAGAAATGTATCCTGCCCATCGCTGAATGTTTCAGATTCTGCCAACACCACCACGACCCTTACATCTGGCGCAAGCGACAAGATCTCTGCCGCCGCCTTCAGAAGGTCTTCCGTTCTCAGCTCGAGAATCTCTCCGCTCATACTCAGTCTTCAGTAACCTCGCCCTGGGAATGCTTGTGCGCCCGTCTGATCTCGCGAAGCGTTAAACCGCGCTTGATGATCAATAGAATCCCGACAAGAGTCCAGAAGAAGATCCTCGCCTTCCGCACGATCGCAAGGGTCACTCCGGTCCCGGCACCAAGCGCCAGCACTTTTACGATGAACTCAGCTCCCGCCTCATCGACACCTATCAAGAACGGGATCAGCTTGAATACGACAGTGATGAGCCGGCTGACCGATTCAAGGAAGAACGCGGAACTTATCGAGGGCAACCCGGGCGAGATCTTAGAGAGAATGAACAGCACTTCCGTGATCCCGAGCGCATGAAAGACTACCTGAAGCAAGAGCAGGGGGAGGAATCGGCCCGGGTAGCGCCGGTAAAAACCGTAGATCAGATTCTCAAAAAGCCGCACCTGCAGTCGACCGCTTTCCAGTACACGAGTGAAAAAGCCCCTGTTGTAGAGCGCGTCGCAAATGCCGCTCGCCCAATGCCATCGTCTGACGACCATCAAGCCGCCAAACACGATCAAAAGGACGATAAGTACGATCATCGTATCGATGACCACTACCCAGGATTCATCAAGCGGGAATCCACGCAGAAACAAGACTGCTCCCGCGCAAATAAATATGCTGGTCGCAAGAGAATAGAAGAGATTCTCGGTCGCCACAGACGACAGGCCGACAACGAGCGGGACTTTCTTTCTCACAGCAACCGCCTTCGCTGTCCCGCTAACCAGAATGCCTAGCGGGATCATGCTGCTGAGCGCCTCGCCGATGATCACCGCCGGGAAAGTATCCCTGAATCCGAGTTCGTACGGCTCATAGACCGACAGCCGCCAGGCCGTTGCCCTAACAGAGATTCTCAGCAGGTAGATCAGAAGAATGAGAGAAAAACCGGAAACACCGATCTTGGCGACTCCGTCCGTGATCTGGCCGAAACCAGTGGAATAGATGAAATATCCGAAAAGGCCAAGGCCGCACAGCGTAAAAACGACGCCGGCCGCTTTGAGCCTTTTCATAGCCCTTCGCGCCGGCGCCCCTGTCTCATTCCCGGAACTGACTTGCGTTGCCATTAGTACGTGCGTCTACTAAAATGACATCATAACTTATCAAACAACAAATAATTAAACAGGGACATTGTTATGAGCGCTACCCAAATGGAACAAGAGGCTTTGAGACCCGCATTGACGGTGTTATCGGAAGAGGAAGAGATGTTCAGGGCAAGTTTCCGAGAGTTCGCTGAAGGCGAAGTACTGCCGCGAGTGGATTCGATGGAGAAGGCCGGTAAACTGGACCCGGAGCTTATCAAGCAGTGCTTCGAGATCGGTCTGATGGCGATCGAGACGCCGGAAGAGTACGGAGGCGCGGGGTCGACATTTTTTAATGCGATCCTCGCGATCGAGGAACTTGCGCGCGTGGACGCGTCAACCTCGGTGTTCGTGGACGTCCAGAACACCCTTGTGACAAACGCTATCAAGAAATGGGGGAACGAGGACCAGCGGAAGAAGTACCTCACCCAAATGGCGGAATCGAAGGTCGGAGCCTACGCATTGAGCGAAGCCGGAAGCGGTTCCGACGCTTTCGCTCTCAAGACCCGGGCGGTCGACAAAGGTGATCATTTTGAGATCACGGGACAGAAGCTTTGGATCACGAACGGCAATGAGGCGGAGATCTTCGTACTTTTCGCTACGGTCGATCCCGAAGCTGGATACAAGGGAATAACGGCGTTCATCGTCGAAAAGGACTTCGAGGGTTTCGCTGTAGGAGAGAAAGAGAACAAGGTCGGCATCAGGGCAAGTTCCACCACGGAACTGATCCTCGACAACTGCATCGTGCCAAAGGAAAATCTTTTGGGCGAAGTAGGCAGGGGATACAAGATCTCTATCGAAACTTTGAATGAAGGCAGGATAGGCATTGCGGCGCAGATGGTCGGTATCGCACAGGGCGCGTATGAAAACGCCTTGAAGTACACGGCGGAACGCGAACAGTTTGGAGGTGCTCTGAACAGTTTTCAGGCGGTCCAGTTCCAGCTCGCCGAGATGGCGGTGGATATCGAGGCGGCTCGCCTCCTGACCTACAACGCCGCCAGGCTGAAAGACGCGGGACTGCCTTTCCTGAAAGAAGCGGCGATAGCGAAACTCTACACATCGCGAGTTGCCGAGAAGGTTTCTTCGATGGCGATCGAACTTTACGGCGGCTATGGGTACGTGAAGGACTATCCGGTGGAGAAATTCTGGCGCGACTCGAAGATCGGGGCGATCTACGAAGGAACATCGAACATGCAGCTCCAGACGATCGCGAAACTGATCACGAGCGGGAAGTAACTGCTTTTATAGGGATGAAAGGGGATTGGCGCTAATCCCCTTTTACCTTCAGACATACACCTTGCATCCAGCCCGTCTGTGCAGTATTGTTTCATCTGTGCGACACGCTGAAAATCCTCCAAATCCTTATCATAAATACACCGCGGAATACGTCGGTGAGCCTCCGGATACAAAACTCGAGATCTTCGAAGAAACGGCGACAAAGTCGATGATCGTCAAGAGCTGGTCTCCGGACCTGGGAAGGCGTTTTGTCGTTAATTGTTACCGGGGATGCGTTCACGGATGCACATATTGTTTCGCGAGGCAATACCACGAGATGATCGGATTCGGGGCCGGGACCGATTTCGAAACGAAACTTGTGGCGAAAGTGAATGCTCCGGAAGTCCTTCGGAACGAGCTAAAACGGACCCGACAGAAGATCCCTTATCTTGAATTCTCATTTGCTTCCGATCCTTATGTACCGATCGAGGCCAACTACGAACTCACTCGAGGGTGCCTGGAGGTCTGCCGAGAATTCCGAATCCCCGTCTTTGTTCTGACAAAATCGCCTCTTGTAACCAGAGACCTCGATATTCTCAAAGACCTGGACGCGACAGTCGGTTTCTCGATACCCTTTCTTTCGGTCAAGACCTCGAAGCCTTTCGAGCCTTACGTACCAACTCCGGAAGCCAGATTCAGAGCTATGGAAAAGGTCGCAGCGGAAGGTATCACAGTGGCACTCGCCCTCGCGCCGGTGATACCCGGCTACAACGATCAGGAGATCCCGGAAATACTAAAGAAGGCGAGAGAGTGCGGTGCCTCAAAGGCCTTTATGAGCCTTGTGCACTTTGCCACCGAATCTGTAGAGGAGTACTTTTTGAAGAGGCTGAACGAAGAGCTCCCGACGAAGGCCGCCAAGATCGAGAACAGGATAAAAGGGGAAAAGGGCGGTTCGATGATCCACCGCTCTATGACGGAGAGAAATGCGGGGCGCACCGAGAGCTGGAAGGTGATAAAGGACGTATTCGAACTTCATATGAGAAAGCTCGGTTACGAAAAGTACGAAAGGGTGGAACCCGGGATCCGACAAAGCCTGCCGGTCCAGCGCAGTTTGTTTTGAAGATGACGATGAGTGAGTTTCTGATAAGACGCGCAGGCCTCGACGATGCACGGACGATTTCGAGGCTTTCGACCGAGACGTTCTGGGAAACCTACAGCGAGAATCCCAATTCGGACAACGACGACATCCGCAAGTATATGGCTAAGGCCTATGACGTCGATCTGCTGGCAGAAGAACTCAAATCCGGCTCTATAGTGTTCCTGTTGGCAGAGATTGACGACAGATTAGCGGGATATGCAAGACTCTCATTCGGCGAGTTTGCGGAGGGTGTCGACGGCGTCGAGCCGATGGAGATCAACCGGATCTACCTTCTTCGTGAGTTCCAGGGACTTGGTTTCGGAAAGAGGCTCATTGATGCTTGCTTCAATGTGGCAAAAGAGAAATCGTGCGACACTGTCTGGCTAAGTGTTTGGAAACATAATCCTGAAGCCAAAGGGTTCTATGAGAAGATGGGATTCCAGAGCGTCGGCAGGGTCATGTTTGACCTGGGGGGAACGATGCATGAGGACATTGTAATGTCGCTTAGAGTAGATGGCGGATCGTGAATCGGGAACGGTGAATGGTGAATCGTGAATCGTGAATGGTGAATGGTGAATGGTGAAAGAGGGCTCTCCAATCATCGCAACCGATCACTATTTAACGTTCAGATGAGTTCTTCTTTGGCGATTCTCAGTGGATGGCAGTAG
>JAHEEZ010000081.1 GCA_024640445.1 Acidobacteriota bacterium
GCCGATGATGGTCCGGGCGCTTGAGGAGGCCAAAAAGGTGGACGACGGACCGGTCATTGTCCACGCGCTGACAAAGAAAGGCATGGGCTACCCGTCACCGGAGGAAAACTACTACGCATGGCACGCGACCGGCCCGTTCGATCTGAAGACCGGTAAGGCTATCAAGTCCCCCAAGCCGGCGCTTCCGACATATACCCAGGTTTTTGGCGACACACTTTGCGAGCTAATGGGGAATGATGAAAAGATCGTGGCGCTAACCGCTGCGATGCCGGACGGCACCGGTGTTGACATGGCTCTGGAACGATTTCCTGAACGATCGTTCGATGTCGGCATTGCCGAACAGCACGCGGTGACGTTCTGCGCGGGAATGGCGGTCGAGGGTTTGAAGCCGGTCGCCGCGATCTACTCGACCTTCCTCCAGCGCGGTTTTGACCAGGTGATCCACGATGTGTGCCTTCAGGACCTCAATGTCACGTTCGCGATGGATCGCGCGGGCATCGCTGGCGCCGACGGTCCGACGCACCATGGCCTCCTAGACATCGCCTATCTGCGAAGCTATCCGAACATCGTGTTGATGGCGCCGAAGGACGAGGCCGAGCTGCGGGATATGCTTCACACCGCGATCGAACATCCTCATCCCGCCGCGATACGGTATCCCCGAGGCGCGGGACCGGGAGCTGACATAACAAACGAACCGGAGATGTTGGAGATAGGCAGATCCGAGGTCCTTCGGGAAGGAGGAGACATCAACATCCTCGCCTATGGCTCAATGGTCTATCCAGCGCTTGAGGCTGCTGAGGAGCTTGAGAAACAGGGCATCGAAGCCGGTGTCATAAACGCGCGGTTCGTTAAACCGCTGGATACGGAACTGATATTGGCTCTCGCTCAAAGTTCAAAAGTGATCGTGACCGTTGAAGAATCGTATCTGGCCGGCGGCTTCGGATCGGCTGTAATGGAACTTCTCGAAGCGAATTCGATGCTCGATTCGGTGAGACTGGTTCGGATGGGAGTTCCAGACACGATAGTTACCCACGGGGACCCAAAACTACTTTGTGCCAAGTACGGACTGGATGCAGACGGCATCCTCAACAAGGTCATTGAAACCGTTGAGATGCTGGAGGAAAGGATGGCGGGTAAGAAACGCCGAAGAATGGTCAGTTAGGAGATCAAATAACCGGACGCTGGGAGCGTTCGCGGAATACATAATTACTCAATGGCAAACGAAACACAGAAAACGAAACTGGAAAAGAAGGGGAGCTTTGCTCCGCTCATTTTTATCGCGGTGATCTTCGTCGCCACGATCGCCGGTGTGTACGTGATCACACAATCGGGCTCCAAGTCCGAAGACGAGACAACCGCGTCAAACAGCACTGCCGGCAACACTGTACCAAAGGAGCTTGAGCCGCTGCCAAACTACGGAACTGCGCCGCCGGGAGCACCTTCCCCGCATTTCAAGGGCAGTGAGGGAGCGCCGGTGATCGTTGAGGAGTTCGCGGATTTCCAATGCCCGACCTGCGCGCTTGTTTATCCCCGCATGAACGAGGTATACAGCCAGTTCGGCAGCAAGATCAAATTCGTTTACCGCAACTATCCTTTGACCAACCTTCACAGGAACTCCTATGACGCCGCGGTTGCCGCCGAGGCGGCCGGAATGCAGGGCAAGTTCTGGGACATGCAAAATCTTCTCTTCTCGAACCAGTCTCAGTGGTCGAATTCCTCTGAGGTCAGAAGGTTGTTCGAAGGCTACGCTGAAAAGATCGGACTGGACATAGAGAAGTACAAGAACGACGTCCTTGGCTTCGCAGCAAAAGGGCGCGTGGACGAGGATATGCGTCGGGCCAGAGCCTTGAACCTGACCGGAACGCCAACGATCCTTGTTAACGGCAAAGTCGTCAATTCGTTCGAGGTTGCCGAGATCTCCCGCGTCATTCAGTCTGAGCTTGACCGGTTTACCCCCAAGAAGGAAGAGTCCGAAAAGGCTCCGGATAGCAAGGAAGCCGTTCCGGCGGAAAACCCCGAGAAGAAGTGACGGAAACTCTGATCGAAGAAAGCGGGCCGAAAGGCCCGCCAATACTGTTTTACTATGCAGCGGTGATCTTCGCCGTCGCGGGGCTTGCCGATTCAGCTTATCTGACCGCCAAGCATTTCTCGGGAGGCGAAGTTCCCTGCAGCATAATCACAGGCTGCGAAACCGTACTTACAAGTGCCTACGCGCAGATCTTCGGAATACCCACGGCGGCTTTTGGCGCTGCCGCATATTTTGCGGCCTTTAGCCTGGCGGTCTTTTCGATCTACGGAAACACAAGGCTCTGGAATGTCTTCGGGCTTCTTACGGTCTTGATGGCGGCGTTCACGGTCTGGCTGGTTTACCTGCAGGCCTGGGTGATCGGCGCATTCTGCCAGTTCTGCCTAATCTCGGCAGCCACTACGACACTGCTCCTACTCACATACCTGGCTTCCAGGCTTTTTTCAAAAAAATAAATCTTTTCTGAATCCGATACGGGGATTCCTCCGAAACCGTTCTTACAAGGCGCGGGAAACATTCTGCGCGCCAACATTAAAAAAAAGAACGAGCAAAGGGAGGACCTAAAATGAAAAAATTTATCTTTTTTATCGCCGCTATCCTGGCAGTGACGCCGGTAGCCGCAATTGCACAGAACAGCAAAGATCAAAACCCGAACTACAAGAAGGCTTCTTACTCCGAGATGGACATTGTTGACACCGCCGTTTCGGCGAAGGTGTTCAACACTCTCGTCGCCGCCGTTAAGGCTGCAGGCCTGGTCGACACTCTGAAGAGCGACGGCCCCTTCACGGTATTCGCACCAACAGATGAGGCGTTTGCGAAGTTGCCGAAGGGGACGGTGGAAAGCCTGCTCAAGCCGGAGAATAAGAACAAATTGATCAGCATTCTTACCTATCATGTCGTTCCCGGTAAAGTGATGGCTTCTGACGTTGTCAAGCTTAAGAAGGCAAAGACTGCTGAAGGTTCTTACGTCAAGATCAAGGTGATGGACGGCAAAGTGATGGTCGGCAACGCGAACGTTGTTAAGACCGATATCGGAACAAGCAACGGGGTGATCCACGTCATCGATACGGTCCTCCTGCCCCCGATGGAAAAGGACATCGTTGACACCGCGGTCTCGGCGAATATCTTCAACACGCTCGTAGCCGCGGTCAAGGCCGCCGGTTTGGCGGATACGCTGAAAGGCGAAGGTCCCTTCACGGTGCTTGCACCGACAGATGAGGCGTTTGCGAAGCTCCCCAAGGGCACGGTTGAGAATCTGCTGAAGCCTGAGAACAAGGCGATGCTTGTGAAGATTCTCAAGTACCACGTGATCTCCGGAAATGTGAAGGCGGCGGATGTCGTCAAGCTCAAGAGTGCGAAGACAGTCGAAGGACAGTCGGTGAAGATCAAGGTCAACGGTGGCGCGGTGATGATCGACAAAGCCAACGTCGTCAAGACCGATATCGTTGCCAGCAACGGCGTCATTCACGTCATTGACTCGGTGCTCATGCCCAGGTAGTCGGGGCGATCCGGTCGGTAAACACGATCCCGTGCGCCTCAGCCAATAATTTGAGGCGCACGGGATCGGCAGTTTGAACCCAGTACGGAGAAAGTACGCAAGTTACGGTTTGAGGTGATGAGAGCATTACAGTACGGCGCTTCTGATTTCCATCATTCTTCAACTTGGTTTAATATTGGGCGTGCAGTCCTATATAAAAACCAGGTGGGGGGGAAAGAAGAGTCACACGTGAGTCAAACGATCTTAGAACGTATAGCTTCAGGAGACAATGCGGCCGTCAAAGAATGCCTCGATAAATACGCGGGGCTGGTCTGGTCGTTGGCGAGAAAGATGCTTCCTGACAAGAACGAGGCCGAAGACGCTGTCCAGGAGATCTTCATCGAGATCTGGAAGAACGCGGAGCGGTTCGATCAGGGGCAATCGTCGGAAACGACATTCGTCGCGATGATCGCAAGGCGGAGGCTGATTGACAGGCTTCGAAAAGTTACAAGGCAGCCGAACATAGACTCCTTCGAGGACATGGTCTATGAGCCTGTGAAAGCAGAAGGTGTCGGCATGCAAATGAGCGTTGAGGCGCGTCAGGCAGCGGAAGCGATAAATACGTTGAGGCCCGAACAAAGACAGATTTTGGAGCTTTCGATAGTTCAGGGTTATTCACATCAGGAAATCTCGGATTCGCTGAAGATGCCTTTGGGAACGGTAAAAACTCACGCGCGTCGGGGAATCTTGCAGGTAAGAGAATTGTTGAATGAGAGCGGTACGAATGGCGGTAGGGAGGTGTCGGCATGAGTCTGGAGAAAGAAAAAGAAAAGATGCTTGAACTCCTTACGGACCGCGCATCCATCGGCCTGGGAGAGGCGGAGAGAAGGGAACTTTCGGAACTGGAAATCATGTTCCCCGAGCTCGCGGATGATGAGTCATTTGAAATTGCGGCAGCGGCATTCAGCCTCGCTTCCGTCACTTCAGATGAGCAGATCCCCGCAGGTCTCTTAGCCAAACTGGAAGCAGACGCGGAAGGATTCTGGAAGCAAACGGCAGAAGACACGGAGCCTGTGTCGGCTCCCGCCTATAAGGTCGAATACGATAAGCCGCAGTTTTCGCTTTCACAGTGGCTTGGGTGGGGTGTTGCGGCGGTCGCGTGCGCCGCACTGGTCTTCAATATTTGGGTTACAAGAATTTCCGCACCGGAACAGATGGCTCAGGATAACCCGCCCGAAAGGGTTACTCCGGAAGAACCGTCCGTCCGGGAACAGTTCGCACAGTTCGTAGCTTCGGCAAAGGATGCGGTTAAGACCAGGTGGTCCTCTCCTGCGGAAGACGGTTCGGTTTCGGGAGAGGTGGTTTGGAGCGACTCCGAACAGAAAGGCTATATGACGTTTAAGGGACTCGACGTAAACGATGCTTCGAAGGAGACCTACCAGCTTTGGATTTTCGACGAGACCCAGGACGAAAAGACCCCGATCGATGGCGGTGTTTTTGACGTGGGCGAAAATGGAGAGGTCGTGATCCCGATCGATGCAAAGCTCAAAGTAAGCGATCCGAAGATGTTCGCGATCACTGTCGAAAAGCCGGGCGGGGTAGTGGTGTCCAAGCGAGAAAAAATAGTTGCGATTGCGAAGGCGTAGACCCCTGTCGACCTGTCGCTGCTCCTCAGAGGCTGCCTCACAAGGCGGCCTTTTTTTTGTGCGCTGATAGATGAATTTTAATGGGTCGTAGAGACCAGAAACCCCCGAGCCCGGACATCCATTGATACAGCGCTTTTGACGTTTCTATGTTTGACATGATTTAGAATTAGAATTATTCTAAAATGAAGTTTTCGATATGGAACGCAGTAATATGAACATTGAAGAACTTGGACTTACAAAACAGCGGACGGTGGTCTTGACGGTAATACGTGACTCTAAAGAGCATCTGACAGCGAACGAGGTTTTCGAGCGATCGAAACAGATGCTTCCGAAGATCTCCTTTGCTACCGTTTACAACTCGCTTCGCTTTTTGAAGGAAGAGGGGCATATCGCCGAAGTAAGCTTTGGCAATGCGGCGAGCCGTTTTGACCGGATGACTGAAAGGCACGATCACGCCATTTGCACATTGTGCGGAAAACTGGTCGACCTTCATCTCGACATCCCGGAAGGGATGGCAAAACGGGCTGCTGCCCTGTCAAAGTTTCGCCCGGAATCGCTTGAGATCACACTGCGCGGACTGTGCCCTGAATGCAAATAGTTCCAAGAACCCTTTTACAGATACGAAATAAGGAGAATCAGATCAATGACAGCACCAGCGACAGCTACGGAGAACGCCGTTACATTTGCAAAGGTAGGCCAGCCGGCACCGGATTTTGACCTTCCTTCAACCAAGAACATTGAAACCCTGAAAGAGAATGTCAGGCTTTCCGATTACACGGGCAAATGGCTGATCCTCATGTTCTATCCGCTCGACTTCACGGCTTTGTGTCCGACCGAGATCACCGCCTTTTCAGATAGGATAGACGAGATCAATGGGCTGGGAGCCGAGGTTCTAGGCATCTCGACCGACTCCGTGCATTCGCACCGCGCCTGGATCAAGACTTCGCGCGACCAGAACGGCATCGAGGGCCTCAACTATCCTCTCGCCTCTGACGTAGCCGGCCGGCTTTCGGCAAAGTACAACATCCTTATCGAGGAGGCCAACATCGCGCTTCGCGGACTGTATATCATCAATCCGGAAGGCATCCTCCAATACTCAGTCGTTCACGCGATAAACATCGGGCGTTCGGTTGATGAAACGCTCCGCGTGCTCCAGGCGCTCCAAACCGGCGGCTTTTGCCGTGCTGACTGGACACCCGGCGACGAAAACCTTTAAGAATTGGTGGTCAGCATTAGGCGAGCCAGATAAGTTTGCCGAGTTGGCTGAGTTTCCAGGGTTTGGCGAGTTCCCGGGTTTCTCGGAATGATCTGTGCGAATATTTGAAAAATCCATTCTTCGGAAACCCCTGGACGATTTTTGGAAGAACCCACTGAGTGAACTCGGTAAACCCGGCGAACTCTTTCTTCACGGAGAACTCATTTTATGCCGATGAGAATTGGCGATCCCCTACCCGAATTCGAGGGTGCGACCGAATGGCTGAACGGTAGCCGCGAAGACGCTGACGCCCTTTCGAAGAATGGACCGCTCCTGGTCCATTTTTGGGCGGTAAGCTGCGGTATCTGCAAGGACAAAATGCCGGCGCTCAAAGAACTTGAAGCCAAGTTCGCGCCGTTCGGACTCAAGACCGTGGCGATCCATATGCCGCGCTACGAGGCCGATACGAACATGGAAGGCGTTCGGGAAGCAATAGCAGCAAACAAGATCACAGAGGTTTGCGCCGTGGACAACAAGCATAAATTGAAGGATGCGTTCAACAACGAGCAAGGGTGGGTTCCGGTCTATTATCTGTTTGATTCTGAAGGCAGGCTGAAGACACGCGCCGCCGGCGAGTTTGGGGTCGGTGTCCTCAAGAGCGCTCTCGAGAGGATGTTCGCGGGTAAGGTTACAGATGCGGCCGCATAGAAGCGGCCCGAAAAGGATAGAAGGCGGAGAGGATGGAATTTCTCTCCGCCTTTTTTGTGTTCGACAATCGTCAGTTTGTCACGCAACCGGCTTCAGCTCAATAAAGCATATAAACTCCCGAGTATCGCCCAGACGATGAAGACGCTAACGAGGACCGACCCGACAAGAATGCCGATCAGGATCGAGATGGTAATGATTACGAACGCCCAGTCGCCTCCGGTGCCCTGTCCGCGCCCGCGGCCGTGCTCGCGGATCAGGTCCATGTTCTGCTGATTCGATTTCCAGAAGAAATCGAACGCGTCCCCCACGATCGGGATGACGCCTATGATGTAATCAAGCCCGATGTTGAACGCCATCCTCAGCAGAGTTATCTTCGGGACCCCGTACCTGACCCCTGCGACGAGGATGTAGAAGGAGACCAGAGCGGTCGAAAGGTCGCCCACGTTCGGAACGAGCCCGATCAGAGAATCCAGTCCAAACCGCCAGCCGGTACCTGGTATGCGAAAGAGTCCGTCCAAATACTTTGAAAGTGTTTCGAGGCTCTGCTCCACCTCGATCTGCTTCCTGTCATTTCTCGAGAGTCCGCGGTCCTCGTAAGCCTGGGATTTCCTCAGTTTTTCAATGTCTTCCATCTCGCCAGCCTATTTGGTCCGTGTGATCTCGATCTTCAGGATCTTGTCGCCGCGGACAAGTTTATCCACCGTCATCATGTCCTCGTCATTCACCTTGCCAAAAACCGTGTATCCGCCGTCGAGATGCGGCTGGGGTGAATGAGTGATGAACCACTGCGAACCGCCTGTGTCCTTGCCGGAAAGCGCCATTCCGACCATGCCGCGTTCGTACGGGATCGTATTGATCTCGCAGCGGATCTGCCAGCCGGGCCCGCCGTTGCCGTCGCCTCGCGGATCGCCGTCCTGAACTACGAAGTTCGCGACCACACGATGGATGTCGATCCCGTTGAAATATCCCTTCTCAGCGAGCTTTACGAAATTGTCGACCGTGAGCGGAGCTTGTTCCGGAAAAAGATCGACCGTGAATTTCCCTTTTTCAGTTGTGACAAAGGCTTTCGTGCCGGCATTCCGTCTCGCAATCGTTCGCTTGTAATCGTCCGATGTATTTAATACCTGACCCTGTCTGTTGGCATTACCCGTCGCTTTTCCCACTGTTCCAACTGATAAACGGGCATCCGGAAACTCTTTCTCCAGATCGTATTCCGCAACGAGTTCATAAGCCCGGCGTCGCACAAGATAGTCAAGATGCTTCAGCGCCAGAGCAAGTGAGGTTCCGGCTGTGATCTTGTCCAGCCTGGTAACCGCAGACAGGATCGCCATTTGGGCGTCATTGTAATCGTTGTCCGTTTCGAGCGATCGTTTGAAGGCTTCAGAAAGTTCCTTCACGTTCTCAGGAGTCGCAGGCCTGTCCCCGATCGCCGATGCCGCCGCGGCGCGAACAAAAATGTCGGAACTCGACAAGTAGGACCTGAGCAACTTATCCGCATCGGGCGGATCCAGGTCCGCGATCAACTGCACGAAGGAAGGGATTGCCAGCAATATGTCTTTCGGAGCCCCGGCACGGAGATCTGAAAGCATCGAGACGTGTTCTGCGATTCCGTTCCTTGTTTCGCTGTTCTCTTCCTTCTTAAGGAAATCCGCGATCGACGATATCGCCGAAGCGGTGGACGCCATCGAGCGCCACGTGTTCGGCCCCTTGCCTGCTCTTTGAACCGCGTAGCTCCAATAGCCTGCAGGGTCCACAGCCGCAATCGCGGACTCGACCTCGGACGCCTCGAACCGAAGTGTTTCGCTCACCCGTTTCAGCTCCTGAAGGACCTTTTCGTCCTTCGTTCCGGCTGCGATCCTTCCGATCGCGACCGCCGCCTCCAGCAGTTCGTTCTGTTCCACGGGATGCGCATTCGAGGATTTCTTGTATTGTTCGAAGATCGAGCCCAGCCGCGCCATCATCCTGTCAGCAGTCGCCGGTTCGGCCAGGCTTCCGATCGATCTGAGAGCGCTGACACGAACCCGCAGATCGTCATCTGTTTCGGCCGCGTTCAGAAGCGCGTTCAAGACGATCTTGTCCGCAGCAGCGCCAAGCGCCCGTGCCGCATTCGCACGAGCGACCGCGTCTTCATCCACAAGCAAGATCGACAGTATTTTCTTCACCGCCGTCTTTCCGCGAAGCCTGGCGTAGGCGTTGAGGGCGTCCGCCCTTGTCCGCGCATCCTTGTTCGTGAAGTATTTCTCGATCTCGTATTCAGCGTCAGCGGGTCTTGCCCGTAGTGCCGCGGTAAGCGCAAGGAGTATCACTCTGCGCGACTGAGAATCGCCCTTCCTGTCTTCGGTATCCAGCGTGTTGAGTATTGCCTCACCAAGTTCTTTCGATCTCGGGTCCTTCGAATTCGCGGCGGCGATCTTCCCTGCCGCTTCAACCGCTCTGGCCCGAAGACCCTCTTCCACCAAAGGTCTTCGCAAAATGGAAAGGACGGCATCAGATGCTTTTGCCGACTCGATCTCGCCAAGCGCGAACATTGCCATTTCAGAGACCGAAAAGGATTTGTCGCCAAGCATCGAAGCCAGAGAAGACACCGCATTATCATCCCCGATTCGTCCGGCCGCGAGCGCCGCACGGGCTCTCACCGCAGGATCAGCTTCTTTGAGGAGTTCCGATATGTCGCTATCAAAACGCCTTTCGTCCTCAGCGCGAAGGATTGTTATCGCCGTCTTGTCCGGCACCTGCGTGAAAACAGACTGAGCGAAAGACGCCGCAAAAATGACTAGCAAAAGGATTAGCGTAAACGGTCTATTCATCTTGGATTCGCCTCGAAAGGACATTCTACCCTGGAAAACAAAGACCATCCTTTATCAAAGATGGCCGGAAAACGGTTCCTGATTATAAAAGTAGCGATGGTGCGCCTGGCCTCATTCACGGAATTTTGCGTCCCTTACCTCGACATCCCGCTCCAGGTCGGGGGGCAGTATGACCCTCAGCTGCGATCGTCCTTCCTCGTCAGATTCCTGAACGACGGTGATATCAGCCGGCGTGAGTCTTTCCAGGACGTCCGAAGGTCCGAATAACGTCACGCTTGCCCGCCCGCTTCTTGTCGCCGTTTCATAAGGGACAACTATCAGCCTTTCTATCCGCTTTCTTCCCACATGAACCGCGACGTTCGCCGTTGCCGCGCTAACAAGGGTTATCTTTGGGTTTACGACTACCAGCGGAATCTGCTGGACCGAAAAATCGTTGCTTGAGTTGTCCAGATCGATCTTTTCCGTCGTAACGAAAGTCAGAGCCTTGACGTAGCTCTCTGGACCTCGCACACGCACCGACTCCGGTGCGACACGGGTGCTGTAGAGTTCAAAACCAGGTGCGGGTGAGCCATCGGTTTCCACTCTTATCGGGACCTCGATCTCTTCCACAGCTTCAAGCTTGATCGCAATCTTGTTGGGCTGGACCTCGACTATCTCGACCCCGTTCGGAAGATCCACCTTGATATTCTGAGGTGTGATCTGCACCGTCCGATCTCCTTTGGCGATGTCCGTCAGGTCAAGAGAAACGTTTAAGTCGCGGGGGAGTATCTGATCGATACGCTGTTTCAGGCCCCGAATGACCAGATCCACTTCGGTGACAGGCGAATTGGTGATCTCGAGGTCATTCGCTATCAATAGATTTAGCGGAACGCCGCGGACCCTTGTAGTCGTCGTTGCCTGAAGTCCCGTCACGCCAAGCCAGAGTGTAATTGTGATCAAGAGCGCGACGAGCTTCATCAGCCAGTCGTCCACAAATACTCGCGTGAACACCCGGCGCACAAGGAGCTTGCGCTGTTCTTTTTCTATGATCTGGGGTTTTGGAAACGAAAAGAACATCTATTCACCGAGGTTATGCCACCGTCACTTCCGACTCCGTCTCGCCTACCTTTTCCATCTTCTTAGCTTTGATCTGCGCGATCTCGTCTTCGTCCCTGGAGTGAATCTCCATCGCCGCAAACAAGTGAGTTCGTAGCTGCCTTGTGGTCAGGTTGCGTTCTATCCTTCCCTCTTCAATGAACGACACAAGTCCGGTCTCCTCAGATACGACTATCGATACCGCGTCTGTTCCTTCCGTCACACCGATGGCCGCCCGATGTCGTGTCCCAAGTTCTCTTGAAATGCTGGGATTCTTCGTCAGCGGAAGAAAGCAAGATGCCGCCGCTATTCGCTCCTGCCTTATTATCACCGCGCCGTCGTGCAAGGGGGTGGTCGGATCGAAGATCGTCACGAGCAGGTCGTAGCTCATCGCCGCGTCGAGCTGAACGCCTGCGTCGATGAAATTCCTCAGCCCCACGCCGCGTTCGATCACGATCAGAGCGCCGGTCTTTGAGGAAGCCATCGTGGTAATGGCCAAAACGACCTCGTCGTAGACGGTGCCGCCGATCACGTCCCTTGGGCGCCTTATCAAAGGGATCCTTAAGCGATTGCCGAAATAGATCAGCGCCTGTCGGATCTCCGACTGGAAAAGGACGATGATCATTATGCCGAAGTAAAAGACGGCTGACCTCAGCACGAATTCGAGCGTAGCGAGATCCTGGGCGACCGCGAGCCAGTAAAGCAATGCCAGTATTACGATTCCGACGATGGTCGGCACGGCGCGGGTGCCTCTGAGCAGCCTCAGCACCACATAGACGATGATGTAGACCAGGACGATATCGAGCACCGTCCGGATCGTCGCGATCGCCGGTATGTATTGATCAAATGGCATCACAAATAGTCGGTTTGTTCGTCCGCGCTTCTCTGCTGCGACTGGCCTGCGAGTCGCGGGAAAGGCTGTGCTTACCGTCGCATAGGATATCACAAGGCTGAACCAAAAAGGCCTTGGACCGTGCGACTCGGGTAACCCGCTCTATGGTTGCCGCGGCATCTCTTCCGAACTCTCCCGTCTCAGCGACATTATCCGAGTCCTGCCGGGCTCATTCCATGACTGGGTAGCGGTCTTTGATTGGTCTTTCCGGTAGAACGGATGAGGCAAATCCCTTATATGACGGAGTGGCCCGGACCAGGAAGCAGCAATTACCGATCAGCATCCGTTAAGGAAGCACGTTGGCTGCCTGATCCCGGCATCAGAAGATCGCGGCGGTATCGGATGAAAGTCCGGGAGGAGAGAGTCAGGCTTCGAAAGGTACTTCGGAATTCTGAAGGATGCTCGGTTCGTTTCGCGAAACCCTTTCAAGGAGATCCGGTTCGTCGAACATTTTCAGAAGCCCACGAACAGTGCAATAGCGCGGCTCTTCAGGCACGATGACAGACAGGTCTATGAATTCACGTATGTACTGGTCTATCCCGTTCAGCAGCGCGCCGCCGCCCGTCAGTACTATACCGCGGTCATAAATGTCCGCGGCGACCTCAGGACGAAGCTCTGTCAGCGTGTCTTTGATCACCTGCGCGATCCTTCTCACAATGTTCTCGACTATCGGATAAACCTCGCCGGCGGTGATCGTGACGGCGTTCGGACTTCCCGACTGCAGGTCCCGTCCCTTGACCAGCATTTCGGCGGCCATATCATCCGGCACCACTGACGTCATGAAATTCCGCTTTATTGCCTCGGCCGTCTCGGTGCCTATCTGCAAGCCCAGGTTTCGCTTGATGTGTGTTGTGATCGCGTCGTTTATTTCGTCGCTTCCGATCCTCTCCGACCTGGAGTGCGAAATGCTCCCCTTCGTAATTACGGCAATATTGGTAGTTGCGGCTCCGATATCGACCACTGCGGAGGCACGTTTGTCCGTCGGGTCAACGTCCGCCCCGAAAGCTGCCGCGAGCCCTTCTTCCATAATCGAGACCTTCCCGATCCCGGCCTCTTCAGCCGCGTTCAAAAGTGCCCTCTGCTCAACGTGAGTCACCTCAGAAAGCACGCTCAGCACAGCCTCGCGAGTTACTTGCGAACCCCCGGATTTCGCTTTTCTCACAAAATGGGAAAGCATTTCCTTCGTCTTTTCAAAATCAGCCACGACCCCTGCACTGAGCGGCGCGACGACGATGATGTCACGTCCCTCACGCCCCCGCATATCGGCCGCTTCAAGACCGAATGCGACGATTTCGTCATTCACCTCACTGACAGCGACAAGGGACGGCTCATCCAGCACGACATCGCGGCCTTTAACAGCGATGATCGTGTTGGCCGTGCCCATATCGATGGCCAGGTAATCTGTGACAAGTTTTCTGAGTGACGAAAGTGCCATTACTGCCTGATGATCGCCGGGGAAATTCAAAGCGATCTGAAAATTCCGAAAGGTTCCTGAACCGCTGCGGTATTTAAGGTTTCGACATTCTAACTCAATTCCATTTTACTTCAAACAACGAAACCGGCTGTACCCGGTTGCGCACTTGCAGCGGTTCGCATTTTCTGATCTGGAAAGATTCTTTGCAGGCTCTTCCGGTCGCCTCGCTGATAAGGATCTGGCCTCCGGCGGCGGCGGATTCAAGACGGGAAGCGAGATTTACGGTATCTCCGATCGCGGTGTACTCAGAACGGCGTTCCGATCCTATGTACCCGATCGTCGCAATTCCCGTGTGAAGACCGATCCCGATACTGATGTCGC
>JAHEEZ010000082.1 GCA_024640445.1 Acidobacteriota bacterium
TTGGGGGAGCTTCCATATCTTTCATTTCAACTGAAGGCCGGTATCGCCATTCCCCGGCGAGCGGCAATTTGACGCTTTGTTCCGCTCCATTCAAAGCGACGAACATCTGATCAGGCTTGCCGCCCAATCCTCCCGCAAGACTCGCGTCTACTACCCTGACCGCGATAACGTTTCGTCCGGGCCTCACAATCCCGGCCGGGACCCTGTACTTGCGGTTTTCGTTCCAAACATACGTCTGTCCCACTTTTATGCCGTTCACGAACGTCGAATCGGCGTCATCGATCGGACCCAGGCTCAAAAGAAGATCCTCTTCTTTCCAATCAGCCGGAAGATCAAAAGTTCTTCGGAACCAAACGATCCCGTCGTAGTTCTCAAGCCCGGCGTCCTCCCAATGCTGAGGTACGATCATGGTCTTCCAACTTGAATCTTCGGCTTCAGGAGCCGACCACTTTGGCGTTGCCTTCTCCCCCGGGTCGTTTCGTGCAAACCATTCGTCTATCCGCTGATCGAAATCCAATGGCGTCCTGTCCGCTTCTTCAACACTCTTCTTCAGGTTCTCGATCTTGCTCCGAAATTCGGGCAATTCAGACAGGGATCCTTTGCTGACCCAGCCTTCCGCGGCAGTGCCTCCCCACGAAGCGTGGATAAGCCCAATCGGTATTCCAAGTTCATCCTGAAGCTTTCTGCCAAAAAAGTAAGCGGCCGCGGAGAATCCTCCCCACCCCTTCTCCGAAACCGTTCGCGGATTGCATACCAGCCACTCTCCCCCTACCGTCTCGCGGAGTTCGGTGTCCAACTCCTTCGGCACGGTGAAAAGACGCAGCATCGGATTTTCTGCGTTTGCGATCTCATTTTCAGCGCCGTTTACCTGCTTGATCCCCATTTCCATATTCGACTGGCCCGAAGCGAGCCATACATCGCCGAACAGGATGTTCCTGAGCGTGATTGTCTTCGTTCCGGAGACGGTCATCGTGTACGGGCCGCCGGCCTTGTGCGCCGCAAGACGTACCATCCACTTGCCGCCTGGGTCCGCGACCGCCTTTACAGTTTTGCCTCCGATCGAAACGGTCACTTCCGCACCAGGCTCCGTCCATCCCCAGACAGGCACTTCGGCGCCCCTCTGAAGCACAGCATTGTCGGTGAACAGCGGGTGCACGAATGGTCTACCGGTCTGCGCGTAGGCGATACCGGTGAATGAGACGATTGAAAGAGTAAACAATCCCAGGGACAAAAGTATTCGATGTCGCATAATGTGCAGCTTCTTGATACGCGGATGTTTGAGGGTTTATTCGGTATCGATGATATATAAGGCAGGGGGCAAGTCAAGGTCCAAGATAAGCCGCGCGAACCGCCATAGATGTTTGCTTTCCTCAGTAGCGCCCAAGCTCAAATCAAGCCCCTGCGCCTAGCCTGAAGTACTGCCTCGATTCGGCTGGTCGTGTTCAGTTTCTTGTTAACGTGAGACAGATGATTTCTGAGCGTCGGAATGCTTATATGAAGTGCGGAAGCTATTTCTTTGCTCGACATTCCAGTGCTGAGAAAGAGCAGTATCTTTATCTCCTGCGACGTGAGTGGGTGAATAGGAGGAAGCCCGGATGATTCATCCTCATTTGCCGCAAGCGATCTTGCCATCCTTACGATCCTGCCCGTCAGATCCTCGTCAATTTTCCGACGTTGAATATCGCGCATGAAATGAACAACCAATGGGCCCCGGACCCGGTCGCCTGCAACCACCAGCAAAGAAACATTTACCCAATTGGTCCGGCCTGAGCTTGTCCTGATCTGCAGGTCGAATTCCGCGACTTCCTTCCCTCTCCGCACAGATTCGAGCACGGCACACGATTCACGGCACACGATACACCTCATCGCAGTCCTTCCTCCGATGAGATCCATACACGGTTTTCCAATCGCAAAGTTCGCCGGATAACCAAATAGGCATTCAGCTGCGCCGTTCCATGAAACGACATCGCCGTTAAGATCCACGGCAAAAGCCGCGTCTGCGGTACCCATTAGAAGATCACCCAATTGCTTTTCCAGCATAGAGCAAACCCGTTACGTTCGTAACGCGAATCATAACAAATATCCCATTGCAAATGTGACTTTATTGATGCCATCTTTCATTTGAAATTCGAATCGATCAATCTCGCAGACCGCCATTGTATAGATCAGCGGGTGGTTGACACACAGATTCGGAAAAGGCTGAAAAGAAGGTTCGCATCAACCGCTGCGGACCCAACGAATTCATAGCGTGACAAAGGGCGGTCATTTGACACCTGCTTCCCCTTAGTCGTGCGATGGCGAGGAATTCTTCGCCATTGTTTCTGTTCGGATCGGCGGATAGACTTTCCGCCGATTAGCAAAGAACACCAGAAGTGGCGCGACGGATTGGGTCCAAGTTGACCGATCTGATTCCTTTCGGGCCTTTGTGGTTCAGATCTCTTCCGATCAGACGTACCTAACTCTTCTGATTCGACAAACTCTCGTTGATCAGCAAAAGGAGAAAGAAATGAAAATGAGAAGAAAGGTGGTAATTGTGTCTTACCTGCTGGTGACAGCACTTGCCTTGGTCCTGACGGCGCCGATCACAGCGCAGAATTTTTCGCTTAGCCGGTTTAAGGTTGTCGATATTCCAGGCAACGTGTACTACACAGCAGTTTACGGAATCAATGCGGCAGGAGAGATGGTTGGGACCTTTGGAGACGATGACGGTGATCACGGCTTTGTCTTGAAAGGAGAAAAGCACACCACCATCGATTACCCCGGCGCGGTTTGGACGGAGGCTTGGGGAATCAATGCCAAGGGCGTCATTGTCGGCCAATATGGCCTTCTGAATAACACGGTACACGGTTTCATCCTGGAGGACGGGAACTACTTCCCGCTTGACGTATTTGGCCAACCCAACACGATGCCGGTCAAGATCAATGGAAGAGGCACGATTGTTGGCTGTTACCACGAGAGCACCCCTTCAGGGGGAATCATTGTGAATTCGATGTTCGGTTTTACTTTGGATGGTCAGGCCATGACTCCTCAACCCATGGCGCGAACCATGAATAATGGAATCAATTCCAGTGGGGATATCGTAGGGATCTACTCAGACCCAACTCTAAATGTGTTTAGGAATAGTTACGTGATCAAGGGAGGTGTAGAAAGCTGGTTCACTTTCCCTGGATCACTTGTCACCCAAGCCTGGGACATCAGTGAAAGGGGTGAGATAGTTGGTTTCTATAGGGACGCATCGTCGCGATTTCACGGGTTCGTCTTAAACGACTCGGGGATTCTGGCGATAGATGTTGATGTCCCGGGGGTAATACAAACTCGTGCATATGGAATCAACGCGGCCGGAGACATTGTCGGCTACTTTATCGACGCAACCGGGATACATGGTTTTGTGTACACACGACGAGGGACTAAGTTCTAGCCAGGGAAAAAGAGGAGACGGGAGGATCTGTCACACCGAGAACGAAACTAGGTGCGGGTTGAATTAGGCGCTTGCTTGAAGAAGTATATTTGCCTGCAATGCGCGATCACACCCTCGGTGCTCCTGTCTCCTTACTGAGCTTTCTAGCGCGTCCCAAACTTCCCGCCGAGCCAGCCCATGGGAATGTATGCTGCGACGAGGTCCAGAACGATGAACCACGTCGGCGCAGGGATCATCATCGAGGCGGTGATCCCGCCGATCAGAAAGAACGCGCCGATCCCCAGTCCGATCTTCATCTGATGTCTGCCTGCGATCAGGGCCGCGACGAGGGCCGCAACAAGGGTTCCTAGCGCGTGAGCGAGGAACGGCGGCACGAAGTGCTTCGGCTCAAGCAAATTCATCGCCGCATTCAGGCCTTCGACGGTCGTCATATCGGCACCTTCGGGAGGCGGAATGAGGGCGGGTCCAACCATTACGATCCCCATATTTACCACCCCGCCAACAATGATTCCGGCAATGACCGCAAGTATAAGTCTGACTGTTGTGTTCATATTCTCTCCTAATGGCAGGCTGACCCCGCGAAACTTGGAAAAAGGTCTGATACTGCTTTGGAATGAGACGGTAAAACGTTTCCGATAATAATCCCGTGAGGGAAAATTGCAAAGGAAACTCTTCATTGAACATCGGCCAATGAGGAGGCGATGTCCGATAAATTTCAGTTTGTCGGTTCCTCACGAGGAGATCTTGAAAGGCAGACACTGATTAGCAGACGTTGACGGACAGGACTGAAGAAGAAGAGCCCCGAAGGGGCGACGGAAGTTAGCCCCGGGTGGAGCCGAAGGCGGAACCCGGGGTGCCGGGCGCCCCGCCATCATTGAGCCGCGGAGCGGCGGCAGCTTCCAGAGAAGTCGGAAGTGGGTGGCCGACAAATTGAAGTGTGTCGGAGCTTCGATCGCTCTTTCGAGCTTCGCTCATTGCACGCGGGACGCCTGCGGGTCTTCAATCGGCAAGGACTTGCGAGATGGTGTCTTTCTTGGGGAATCCGTGTTTCTTGTTGTATTCGGCGAGGGACAGCTGCGGGTCGCGCCAGGCGTCGAGATGGCCTACCTGGTGGACGCACTGGATGGTGCAGGACGGGGCGCACCACTTTTCTGTGTTGTATTCGCGGTGCATGTCTTCATGGGTGTATTCAAGGAGCGGTATACCGGGTGTTCCACGCTGCTGCGAACACCAGTGAACAAGGCCGTCCTCGCAAATGTAGAGATATCTCGCGCCGGAGCGGCAGCGCCATTCGTATTCCTTTCCGTCGGCGAGATTGTCCTGGAACCAGTTCCAGCGCGCGTACGAACGTGTGCCAAGGGCCTTTACCTCCTTGTAGATCTCCTTCTCGCGACCGCCGAGCGGCTTGAGCAGGCCGTCTCCGTCGTGGATCACGCCGACGGTCGAAGAAAAGCCGAGTTCCCTTGCCCGTTTTGCTATGGTCAGGGCATCTTCGGGATTCTCGACACCGCTGCCGAGGACGGAATTAATGTTCACCTTGAACTTCGCGTGATCACGCAGGTTACGGAGCTTCTTGTCGAGGACCTTCAGGCTCTTCTTCGAGACCTCGTCGGGTATCACGTTGTCGATCGATATCTGGAGATAATCGAGTCCCGCCGCATTCAGCTTTTCGATCTTGGGCGGCTGGAAATAATATCCGTTCGAGATCAGCCCCGCGATCATTCCGTGGTGGCGGATGCGTGCGATTATCTCGTAGATCTCCGGATGCATCATCGGTTCTCCGCCCGATATGGTGATCACCGAGCTCCCGAACTCTGCAAGCTTGTCGATACGCCCGATCATAGTGTCGATCGGCACCGGATCACTGGTCTTGTCGTACTCGTTGCAATATGTGCAGGCAAGATTGCACCGGCGCATCGGGACGATATGCACCAGCACCGGGTGTTTCGTCGAAGCGAACGCCCGCACTGTGTGCCTTACCCCTCTTGTAAACCGGCTGAAGCCGCTTGCTTTCGGCATTGTCTGTGTTACTCCACCTTTCCCGGGCCTTGCTGAACCTGTAATTATAGGGGCTCGCAGGCACCTTTTCAAACAGGCGAAAAGGTCCCGGCCATTGCCATCCAGGACCTTTTCGCTGAATCCGGGTCAGCTGCGGCTAACCGTCGATGATCTTCGTGCCTGAGGGCGGTTTGTAGGAAAATATGCTCCCGCTGATCTTCACATTCTTCTTGATGTCGGACATCCTGATCGTCGTGATATCGCTATTGGACTCGACGACCTTCGCCTGCACGGGCATCCCGTTCCCGTCGACCCAAAGTTCCGCATTCTTGTACGACTGTTTCGCCTTCGGATCAAGGCCAAGATGCCACACATCCGTCCCATCGACGGACGCCTTTCCGATATACCTGATATCGTAATTCGCTTTCAGCTCATCCCTCGACATGCTCATAAACGCTAGGGCGCCGCTCGCCTGGGCGTTCTTGCTGCCGGTTACCTTACCCTTGATAGCCTGCTTCAGCTGCGGCCTGTAGAGCAGATACTTGCCGTTCGCGACCGCCAGTATCTCGTCAGGATTGGTCCAATTTATCCTGATGTATGCATCCCTGCCCTTGGAAGGAAGATAAAAGACCTCGCCCTTCTGTTTGTCGGTGATGTTTAGCTGGGTGTTCGTCTTCGCCATTTCCACATCCGCCTGCAGGGACTGGAGCGATTTCTGGTGCGCCTCCATCCTCTTCAGGATGTCGGTGACGACCCCCTGGGCACGGCTCTGGGAAACAAGAGCGCTTCCCAACATCAACGATAACAATATCGCCGGAAGAACAAGTTTTGAAAATCTCTTCATAAAAGTACTCCGAATATGTATCGGCCCTGTGCGGGCCGCAATAAACATAAATCTTTACCATCCGGATCGACGGCAAGTCAACGTCCGAAACTGGACTCCGTCCTCAAGATATTGAGGTCCGGGCCACAGCAAATCTGCTAATTCTTTCTTGGGGAGTGCTTTATCTCAAACGGTCGGGCGCTTGGACGGAGGCGCGCGCGGGGAGGGTTGCTTTCTTATTCCCGTTGTCGAACCACACTTTCGGAGAAAAGAAAATGAAGGCGATGATCGCCAGGCACATAACGTCGTACTGCCAGGTTCCGCGTTCGTGATCCCAAAAGATTAAACGTTTCATTGTATGCAGGGTTAGTCCTCAGTCTTCCGGCCCGACGATGTGCCCGTCGCGCATCTGGATGATCCTGCCGCAGTGACGGGCAGCTTCAGGGTTGTGAGTGATCATGATGATCGTCTGCCCGAACCTTTGATTTAACTCCGCGAACATATCGAGCACGATCTCCGAATTCTGTGTATCCAGATTCCCCGTCGGCTCGTCCGCGAGTATTATAGCCGGGCTGTTGATCACGGCGCGGGCAAGCGCCACCCTCTGCTGCTCTCCTCCGGAAAGTTCCAAAGGCTTGCTGTTCATCTTGTTCTCAAGCTTCAGGACTCTCAGTATCTCTCGGCGCTTTTCCGGATTTCCTTTGCCGTTGCCGATGTGGATCCTTTCCGCAAGCCTTAGATTTCCATCCGCGGTAAGCGTCGGAAACAGATTGAACCTCTGGAAGACGAATCCAATCTTGCGCCGCCTGATGTCGGTCCTCTTCGCGTCCGAAATGTTCGATATGTCCTCACCGTCAATGAGTATCTCTCCCGAAGTCGGCGAGAGCAACCCGCCCAGCAAATGCAGAAGCGTCGATTTGCCGCAGCCGGACTGGCCCATTATCGCTACAAAATCGCCTTTTTGAACGGAAAGCGAGACGCCGCGCAGAGCCGGCGTTTCGACTTTTCCCACCTTGTAGACCTTAACAAGGTTTTTCGTTTCGAGGATCGGAGTCATTATAAGAGAGTACTGAGTGGAACATCTAACGTTCCGGGTTCAATGTCAATTGCCGCGGCGGCCGCCTAACGATTTGTACCACCTATCAACGGGCGGGCTGGCTACTGTTCACTGTCCCACCCATAAATGGGTGGGCTAAACTGCTTACCGCTTACTGTCAATTGCTTATCGTCTGAGTTCCAGGGTCCGTCCCGGATATCTCCGCAAGTTTCTTGTCCAGGAGCACTTCTTCAAGTCCCCAGGAGTTTTCCAGAGTGAAAGCCGCTTCCGGAAACTGCCTGCCGATCAGCACCTCTTTCGGTGTCTGGTACGTTAGGCGCATCTTGTATCTATCCTTCGGCCTCGTCAGTTCAACCTGAAGCGGCAGTTTGTACTCGCCTGTTTCGGTCAGCGCGCCTTCCAGGCCATAAACTATGTCAGACTCGATCTCGCCCTTTGAGTCGAAGATCTGCTGGCGCGCGAGCCGCACGCCTCCCACGCGGTCGAACCAGAACCGTCTGATCACCCTAAGCGATCCGTCGGCAGACCTCGCGAGTTCATCGTACAGATAATATCCGCGCAATACCCATCTGAGCGGCGATTTCTTTTTCGAGTTTATATCGAACTCTTCCTGCAGGATCGTGCTCCGCAAATAAATGAATTTGTCCGGCTCGACCGGTCTGACAAGCATCGCCTCGATAAAATGCTGTGGCCTGAGGTTTGAGAAGGCGTTCACATTCGTCCGAAGTTCTGAACTGCCGTTGCTCATCTCATTGACCGTTCCCTGAAGCGCGCTGTAATCTGCCGAGTTGGTCCCGCGCACGAATTTCTTATATTTTCCGCTGCCTCCGTCCTGCAGCACCGCAACCTGGAAATGAGTCCCGTCCGAGGCCATCTGCGCGACGTCCGTTTTGATGATCGGAACCTTGACCTTCAGCAGTATGTTCGCAGGGCGCTGTACCACGATCTCGCCGTCCGCGGTCTTGTACTTCTCGGCGATGCCCAACTCGGCGTACGAATTGTCCTCGAACTTTAGGTAGACTTTCGCGCGAAGCGAATCGACGCTGGCCAGGTTATTGATCTCCGCCACAAGTTCCGACTCCGGGGCATCCGTCACCTCAAGAAGGGTCGCTTTGTTGATCTTGTCCTTTGGGGTTATGCAGCCCGAAAACAGAACTGACAACGCAAGAATGATCATTGCGCTGAAAGCTGCCCGGTAAGACGTGTTGAACATCAGGGGCTTGAGATGAGCGCCCGAAGGCGCTTGTTGTCCTGAATCCATATTCACTGATCAATAGCCGGAAGAACCCGTATAATCCTGCAAACCAAAGCGAAAATCATAGCACGCGGAGTTGGGTTCGTCCTAACTTGAACAAGCGGTCGTCTACACAAGAAGGCGCGGTACGATCCGGCAAAACGCCCGACCGCACCGCGCGCAAACACTTGCCAAAGTTATCTGCCAATCACCGAACGGGTCAGGTAATCCTGCATTGTGTAAGCGAACATTATCGCCATCCAGAAAAAACCTGATGCCGCTGCCATCCACACGAGCCGTGTCTGCCAGCGCACGTGCATAAAGAAGAGGATAACGAAGGTCATCTTTACGAAAGCTATCCCGAGCGCGACCAGTGTGTTCGCTCCGGGGAAGAACATTCCGTCAAGATCCTGAAGCGCGACGAAATAAGTTATCACCGTCGCGATGAAGAGGAATGCGAATACCCCAAGATAACCGGGAATTCCAATATGTTGTTCACCGTGTTCGCTCATCTATAAATGCCCTCCCGCAAGGAAGTGTCTGCCTAACAAATAAAGTAATGGGAAAAGGAATATCCACACGATGTCGACAAAGTGCCAATACAGGCCCGATATCTCCACGGGCGAGTAATAGTCCGCATTGAACGTACTCTTCCAGGCCTTGTATAACAGCCACAGCATGATCCCCAATCCGATGATCATATGCAGGGCGTGGAGCCCGGTCATCACGAAATAGATCCAGAAAAAGATCTGAACCTTGCCGGCGAACTTTGCCTTATCGATCTCTCCATTGCTGAAATAGCCGATCTTCTCGCTCTCTGTAAGAAAATTCTCTTTCTGGGCAAGGGTCACAAGATCAAGGTCGGAGTCCTTTATCTGGAAGTCTCCGCGCGGATTTGCGTGGTGCTCTTCGGCGGCGGCATTCGATTCAGCGGCAGACGCCCGGGTTTCGAAGGGAAGAGCCATAGCGGCTTCTTTCTCGTGCTCACCTTCCGGAATCACCTTGTTCCACCCGTTGACCGGCACCAGGCCGTGATTGTATTTGTCGGAGTATTCGATCGCTTTGACGCCAAGGAACACACAGCCAAATACCATCGTCAGCAGGATCATTATCACCTGCATGTTGCGGTTGCCCTTCTGCGCAAAGAAAACCGTCAGGGCCATCGTCAGACTGCTCACGATCAGTACAAGAGTATTGAGCCAGCCCCAAAACGCATCAAGGTGGTTACTGCCGGCGGCAAATGCCATCGGAAACCTGGACCGGAATACGAGATACACCGTGAACAGCCCGCCGAAGAACATGATTTCCTGAGCGAGGAAGGTCCACATCCCTACGGTGACCGAATCCATCTGCTGGCCCATGTCGTCAAACTGGTGCTGCAGTCCCGGCGGATGATAGTGATCGTCGTGTTTATCTTCGTCGTGTTGTGCCATCGCAAATCAGTGGTCAATGTTCAGTGAACAATGATCAGTCTAAAAGTTCGAACGTCAGTCATCATCGGCCAAAACTGATCATTGATCGATGATCGTTGATAAATGTTAAGCCGTCGGCGATACCTTATGCGCCCGCCGCGCCTCTTCGATGTCGAGACCGCTTTCCTCGCCAAAACTGTAAGCTTCCCAGGTCACCACCGGCGTTTCTTCAAAGTTGAAGGTCGGCGGAGGCGAGGAGGTTCGCCACTCGAGACCCGGCAGCAGCCAAGGATTGTCTCCGGCTTTCTTGCCGTTGAAAAGCGAAGCGACAAGGTAGATCACCGGCAGAATCATGCCGATTCCGAGTACCGTAGCACCGGCGGTCGAGAAAATGTTGAGTACCTGAAATTCAGGCGGATACGCGGCGTATCTTCTGGGCATTCCCTGGTAACCAATTATGAACTGGGGGAAGAATGTCAGGTTGAAGCCGATAAAGACCAGCATCGCCGAGATCTTGCCCCAGAATTCCGAGTACATTCGTCCGGTCATCTTCGGCCACCAATAATGGATTCCGCCGAGATATCCGAGCACCGTTCCTCCCACCATCACGTAATGGAAGTGGGCAACGATGAAGTAAGTGTCCGTAAGATGGACTGTAAGACCCACCGATCCAAGAAACAGTCCGGTAAGGCCGCCGACGAGAAAAAGACCGAGAAATCCAATGGCATACAGCATGGGTGTGTCGTATGACACAGAGCCCTTGTACATGGTCGCGGTCCAGTTGAACATCTTGATCGCGGAAGGGACGGCAACGACCATCGTCAGGAACGAAAAGACAAGTCCCGCGTAGATCGACTGGCCGCTCACGAACATATGGTGCCCCCAAACGAGGAAGCCGAAAACTGCGATCGCGATGCTCGAGAAGGCGATGAACTCGTAACCGAATATCTTCTTTCTTGAGAAGCTTGAGATCAGTTCGCTGATCACGCCCATGCTGGGCAGGATCATGATGTATACCGCCGGATGCGAGTAAAACCAGAACAAATGCTGAAACAGGATCGGGTCGCCACCGAGCGCCGGATCGAAGATGCCGGTCTGCGTCAACCTCTCGACGGCGAGCAGCAGGATCGTGATCGCGACCACGGGCGTTCCGAGGATCATCACAAGGCTGGTCGCATAATGCGCCCACACGAACAAGGGCAGGCGGAACCAGGTCATTCCCGGCGCCCGCATCGTATGCGTGGTGACAATGAAGTTCAGACCGGTAAGGATCGAGGAGAACCCGTTGATGAACACCCCTAATCCGACGGCCATTACATAGCTGTTTGAGAACGTTGTGCTGTACGGTGTATAGAACGTCCAACCGGTATCGACCCCGCCCTGCATCATCGCGTAGAGAGTAAGCGCGCCGCCGACCCAATATATGTACAGGCTGAGAAGGTTTATTCGCGGGAACGCCAGGTCCTTGGCCCCGATCATGATCGGCAGCAAGAAGTTGCCGAGTATCGCAGGGATCGCAGGGATCAGGAAGAAGAACACCATTATCACGCCGTGCTGAGTGAAGACCTTGTTGTACGTGCCCGATTCCAACAGGTCACTAGCGGGTGTCAGCAGTTCGAGCCTTATCAGGCCGGCGTAAATTCCCCCCATGAAGAAGAACACCGAAACGCTGATAAGGTACATTATCGCGATGCGTTTATGGTCTTTTGTGAGAAGCCACGATTTCAGGCTGAAACCGTTGGTCAGATAATTGACCTTTTCTTCGCCCTGGCTCTCGCCGAGATTCTTCGAATCGACATTTTCCATAACTACTTGCTACCTCCCGCCGGAGATGAGGACGGCTGCATTGCTCCGCTTTCGGCGGGCTTGGGGGCCGGAGGCCCGGGTGTCGTCGCGCTCGTATCGCCGCTAAGAGACTTGATGTAGGCCACAAGGGCCACGAGCTGTTCCTCTGTTACCTGCCCCTTGAAAGTGGGCATTATCGGCTGATAACCCTCGACGATCTGGCCCGCAGGATTGAGAATCGAGTTCCTTATATATGCTTCGTCAGCAACAACAGTCTGTCCCCCGACCAGTTTGACTTCCTTGTTGAATATCCCTTGGAGTACCGCACCTCTCTGATTCTGGCCGCCGGCGTGGCAGGACGCGCACCCCAGCTTGTTCTTGAACAGGTCCTCTCCGGCCTGAACCGGGGTCTGGTCCGAGACACTGCCCGAAAGCCAGTTATCAAAATCCTTCTGCTCCATCACGTATACCCATCCGCCCATTCCCGAGTGGTTCAATCCGCAGTATTCGGCGCAGAACAGGTGATACCTTCCGGGTTTTGTCGCCCGAAACCAAAGGTTTGTATACCGGCCCGGAACGACGTCTGCTTTGGTCCTGAATGCCGGAATAAAGAAATCGTGAAGGACGTCCTCGGTGGTCATCGTCAACTTGATATTCCTTCCGACGGGAACATGAAGTTCGTTGATCTCCCTTTGCCCGGTGCCGTGCTGGATCTTCCACATCCACTGCTTGCCGACAACGTAGATCTCCATCGTGTCTTCGGGGATCTTGTACTGGTTGTAGTACACGATCGCGCCGCCGAGGAAGATCGTCATCGAGATGACGAATGGCACAAAGGACCAGAAAAGTTCGAGCGGTATGGAACCGTGGATCTCCTCAGGAGTCGCGAACTTCTCTTTTTCGCGGTACTTGATCGCGAAGGCGATGACCGCTACGACGACGATCACCGCGAAGAACAAGCTTATCCCGATCAGATAGAAGTACAGAGCATCTACCTGCCACGCGAAGCTCGACGCGGCATCCGGAAATAGTGGTACCCAAGATTTGTCTTGCATAATCGAATTTAACCGCGGCCGCCGGACCCGCCGGCCGGCCGGTACTTAATTACCGGGCGCGAATCAAGCGCGGCCGGAACTAGTTCTCTGCCTTCCTTCTCTTTCCTCTGCGCCAAAACACCAAAAACATCGTGCCGAGCCCAACCAGTGTCGCGACGCCCGCAAGCCTGAGCGCGTTCAGGATGGCAAAACCGTATTTACCCGTCGACGGGTCATAGTGGTAACAGTACAGGTAGAGCTGCTCCACCGGATTTCCTATCTTGTTCTTCGAGGACTCCATAATGCTGAACTTGAGGTCCTTCGGAGAATAGTCGATCCCATAAAGATACCGGGACATGCGCCCTTCCGGAGTCACGATCATTATTCCGCCCGCATGCGCGAACTGATTGGACTTCTCGTCGAAGTTGTAGTTAAACCCGGCCGCCTTCGTCACCTTGTCGATCTCAGACTGCTCGCCAGTCAGAAAATGCCATCCGGCGTCGGTGCCCGGACGGTTGTAGCGCTCCAGATAGCTTTGCTTCTTATTCTTCGCCAGGTCAGCCTTCGCATTCTCGCGCGGGTCAAAACTTATCGCGAGCACGTCGAAATCTTCTCCAGCGTTGAAGCTGATTCCTTTCAATGAGCCAGTCAGCCCGTTCAGAACTTCATTGCAGAGCATCGGGCATTCGTAGTAGACAAGGGCAAGGACCACAGGCCTTCCATTTCCAAAATAATCTCCCAGCTTTACCGTCTCTCCGTTCTCATCCTTGAATACCGCGTCGAGCGGCAACTGGGAATTGAGTTTCTGCTCGATCCCCACGTTCTTCAAAGTCTTCGGCAAGCCATTGCCTTCGC
>JAHEEZ010000317.1 GCA_024640445.1 Acidobacteriota bacterium
CGTCGCCCGGTATCAGGTTTCCCTTCAGCGAATCGACCTTCTCAAGAACCCTGTCCGCGATATCTATGGCGTTCGTGCCTTTGCGCTTTGAGATCGAGATGGTAACCGCGGGCTCGATCGAAGTCGGGCCTTCCTTTTGGTCGGCCTCGTGGCTCTCGGCGGAACCCGCGCCGAACATAACGTAATCTGCGGGCTCTTCCGGTCCGTCGACGATATTCGCGACGTCCCGCAAAAAGACGGGCCGGTCGCCAAAGACACCCACAACGACACTTCCGACGTCCTCAGCGGAGGTCAGAAAATTTCCCGTCTCAAGCACCGTTTCGGTATTGCGCGTGGAGAGATTTCCGGAGACCAGTTTCTGGTTCGACTGTTTCAAAAGAGGAACGATCTGCGCCGCCGCGACATTGCGCGATGCCATTTTCGCGTCATCAAGAAGTACCCGGACCTGACGGCGTTCGCCGCCGATCAGCTTCACCTCTGAGACGTCGTTTACTTCCTTTATCTGGTCTGTGATCTGCGCGGCGACCCGGCGAAGAGTGAAACTGTCGTAGGCCGAACTCGAAAGCGTAAGAGCGAGGATCGGTACGTCATCGATCGAACGCGGTTTGATCAACGGAAAGCTGGCGCCCTGCGGGATCAGGTCCAGATTCGCCGACATCTTCTGGTTGAGCCGAACGACCGCGTCTTCTTCGTTCTGGCCCACCTTGAAACGTACGATCGCGATGGAAGCGCCGGGCGATGATGTCGAATAGATGTACTCGACTCCGGGTATCTCCCAGAGCAGTTTTTCCATCGGCTTTGTGACCCGCTCCTCGACCTCTTTCGCGGAGGCGCCCGGCATTTCGACCATTACGTCGATCATCGGGACAATGATCTGCGGCTCTTCTTCGCGCGGAAGCAAGATCACGGCTCCAAGTCCGAGCAAGACCGCCGCCGCGATAATAAGCGGTGTCAGTTTCGATTGAATGAATGCTCCGGCGAGCCTGCCTGCTATCCCTATTTCTGTCACTGGTTTTTATTTGATCTTCGCGCCGTCTTTAACTCGCTGCGCATCGGCTGATACGATCTCGTCGCCGGCAGAAAGTCCCGACAAGATCTCGATCATTCCGTCGGAAGTCTCCCCGGTCGTCACTATCCTGTAGACCGCGGTACCTTCACCGGAAATCACGAACACACCGGTCAGCTGTCCCCTGCGAACGACTGCCGCTTCCGGAACGGCTATCGCTTCCTTACCGGCGACAGGAAACCTCGCCAGGCCGTATAGCCCGCTTCTCATTGAGCCGTTTGACGGAAGGTCGATTTTCACGGTCAGCGTCCTGCTTGAAGGGTCGGCGGAAGGAAGTATCTCGGATACGGTCCCGAACATCTCGGGATCACCGAGCGCATCGATCCGCACGTTCACGCGCTGTCCGATCTTCACAAGTCCGGACCGTGACGTTTCGACTGCTGCTTCAAGCCTGTATCTGGAATTGTCTTCAATGGAGAGAATAGGCTGGCCCGGCGATGCGACCGCACCCTGCTCCGCAAACTTCTTGACTATCACTCCTGAAACGGGTGATGCGATCTTCGAGTATCCCGTAAAGACCTTCGTGCTCGCTATGTCCGCCTGCGCCTGTTCGATACGTGCTTCGACCTGCTTCTTCCTGGAGATGATCGTCTGAACATTTGCTTTGGCGCGTTCGGCTTCAGAGACCGAAACATTGAACCTGGATTGTGCCTCGTCGAACTCCTGTCCGGTGGCTGATTTCCTTTCGTAGAGTTCCCTTATACGGCCAAAGGTCTTTTCCGCCAGGTCCCGGTTGGACTCAGCAGTCCGGACTGCCGCAGCCGCCGCTTCGGCGGACCTGTCGATCTCGACAAGCGCCGCACGCGCTTCCTTCAATCCGGCGGTCGCCTTCTGAAAGCGCGTCTGGTTCTCGCTGTTGTCGATCTGGATCAAGATCTGTCCGCGCGAAACGGTGTCCCCTTCCGCGAACGGAAGAGATGTGATCCTGCCCATCATGTTCGACGAGACCTGCGTCGTCGTCTTAGCCTGAACCGTGCCGGTCGCCTCGTAGAAATTCTCCAGCGACCCAAGTGTCACCTTCATCCGAGGGACATTTAGAGCTTCGCCTGAAGGCGCTTTCTTTTCCGCTGACTCTTCGCCGCCTCCGCAGCCTGAGAAAACGAGCAGCAAGGCCAGGATCGATATGATCGGGAAAATTTTCGTATTCATCGCTTCACAAACCTATTGAAATGCGCTCACGTCGGTCAGCCTTCCTGTTGCGAGCAGAATCGCGGCGTAACTTACGTAGTACTCGAACCGCGAAGTAAGAAGATCATGTTTCGAACGCACCAGCGCCGCTTCCGCCCGCAGAACCTCATCGAACGAGGCAAGCGCGAATTTGTATCTGTCCTGGGTTATCCTCAGGGCCTCTTCCGAGCGGGCAATGCTCTTGATCGAAACCTGTATCTTTGCGCGCGCGGTCTTGTATTTCTGGTATGCCTTTATGACCTCGAGGCGTATACGGTCGGCGAGAATCTCCTTTTGGAAACCTGCCGCGCTTTCGGCTTCCACTGATTGTTCCAAACGCGCCTTTCGGCCGGGATCGAACAGCGTGTAAGAGAGCGAAAGTCCGACCGTGTAATCAGAACTGCCGTTGGTGATGTAAGGCGAGCTGTAGCCGAAATTGCCGAACGCGCTGATCTCAGGCAGTTTCTGGTCCTTTATTGATTTCGACCTGACGCGGCCGTTCTCGATCTCGAGTTCCGCCTGGCGGTAGTCCGGCCGGGTCTCAATCGCGATCCGGATCAGTTCTTCCCGATCTTCGATAGGAAAATAGGTCTCCCGAAGGTCGCCTTGTAGTTCACGCTTCAGTTCCGGTTTGTCTCCGAGAGTCAGGTTGAGTTCGGCATTGGCAGATTCGAATCCGCTTTCCGCTTCCAGTTTCTGTTGCAGGGTGTTCGCCAGCTCCACATCCGCCGACAGGTAATCGGCTTTCGTCGTCATCCCGACCTCGACCATGTCATTTGTCTTCTTTAGGTTCGCTTCCGCTGAGGCGACCGCTTCGCGATAAATGCCGACCATCGATTTCGCGAGGATCACCCCGTAGAAATTTCGAACGACGTCGAATCGCAACTGTTGCCGAACCGATTCCGACCTGAGGTCGGTTTGTTCCTTTCCGATTCTCGCGAGCTTGACGTTTGAGAAGGTCTGTCGCCGGTCAAAGAGTGAAACCCTGGCATCAACGGAGGTACGGAAGTTGTTCAGGCCATCCGGATGGTTAAGGGAGTTCAGGGCAAAGTTCGCCTCCGTGAAACGGCCCTGTTCCAGCAGAGAACCAAAAACAAAGACGGGATTGTTGCTGCGTGTAAAGGACTGGCCAAACTTCACGACCGGAGCTTTTCCGGTTTTCGCTTCGGCGATGCGCGCGTCGGCGATACGGGTTTCGGATTGCGAAAGCTTTGTTTTCGGATTGGCTGAAAGGGCGGCTTCGACCGCGCTTTCGAGATCGAGCCGCGGGCCAAGATAATCCTGCGCGAAAATGGCAGGCACCAAGACCGCGACCGCAAGTATCAGCGTGAAGATACCGCGGAATCCCGAGTGTGCAGCCGGTTTCTCGTGGTTGGCCAACATATCGTTATTGTTCGGCCTAACCTTCCTTGAGCCCGGCACCGCGAAGGATCGTCATCATCGGACACCAGCCCGTGAATGAGGACTGGATGAGATTGAGTCCGACGAATACTGTGAAATACAGGAAATAGGGACTTACCCAGATTCCGAGGACAACACTCAATACTATAAAACCACCCGCTATCATGCGAAGCATTTCATTTACCGTCATAAGATCACCTCTACCTT
>JAHEEZ010000318.1 GCA_024640445.1 Acidobacteriota bacterium
GGGTTGCGAAGGGAAGAGATCATAACGAAGAGTCAGGCGACGCTTCGCTCGAAACTGTCAATAGTGACAGTTGTTCGGTCGGATACGGATTGTTACACTTGTTTGTAGAATCAGAAGTGTATTTGAACTTAATGTGACTGCGAGGGGATTTTGCCGTGAGTCAGGGAGAAAGAAGTTATGTCTAGAAGATTTATCTCAATACTGTTGACAGTCGTGATGACGACTTATCCGTTGCTGGCTGCTTCCGGATGCAAGGCGGCTGAAACCGGGAATGCTGACAATGGGGCTGCGACATCCGACGCATCGAACGGAACGACACAGGCGGATGATAACCTGACTGCGGAGCAGATCGACAACCTGTTAGCGCCGATCGCGCTGTATCCCGATCCCCTTTTGGCTCAGATCCTTCCGGCATCGACATTTGTTGACGATGTCGACGCGGCAGCGCGTTATCTACGGGCGAACAATAACAAGGCGGACAAGGTCGAGGGTGAGTCGTGGGACGTAAGCGTTAAGTCGGTCGCGCATTACCCCACGGTCGTCTTCATGATGGCTGACAAGATCGACTGGACGACCGCTTTGGGCCACGCATGGGTGCTTCAGTCGAACGACGTATTGGACTCGGTGCAGAGGCTCCGTGGAAGGGCCAACGAGGCCGGGAACCTGGAAACGACACCCCAGCAGACCGTGATCGTTGAAAAAGAGGTAATCAAGATCGTTCCCGCCCAACCGCAGGTCATTTACGTTCCGACATACAGTCCGGAAGTGGTGTATGTGAAATCAGGCCCTTCGACCGGAACTGTCATCGCGGCGACGGTTATCGCATTCGGCGCCGGGCTGGCGATTGGAGCATGGCTCAATAATGATTGCGACTGGTATGGTCGCCGCGTCTATTATCACGGTTGGCGCGGTACGGGCTGGGTCGGGCGGTCGAGCGTCAATATTAGGATCACTAACAACTATTACGTCAACAACCGGTACACGAACGTCAACATTAACCGCCGAGTCCTCACCAGGCCCGTCCGCTATAACAACGTGAGGGTCTACAACAAGGTTAACCGGAACGTGAACTATAACAATGTTCGGGTTAACAACCGAGCCCGCAATAACGTTAACAATAACAATCGAAGCAACATCAACGTTAACAACAAGAACCTCCAGAGAAACATACAGACCGGCGGCAGGGATCTGGATTCGTACCGAGGCAAGCAGAACACACCCTCGACACGTCCGGCCCAACGGCCCGACCGCAGCGCGCCTACGACCCGGCCCGCTCAGCGTCCAGACCGCAGCGCGCCTACGACCCGGCCCGCTCAGCGTCCAGACCGCAGCGCTCCGACGACCCGGCCCGCTCAGCGCCCGGACCGCAGCGCTCCGTCTTCCCGGCCCGCTCCTCGACCCGCCACTAAACAACCGAGATCAACGGCATTCGGCGGAGGGAGCAACACGCGTTCGGAGAGTCAGAGAGGCAAAACTAGCCGCACCCAAACAAGGAGTGCGCCTACAAGAAGCCAGCCCACGCAACGCCAGAGGACAAAGCGCAACTAACAGCAGACCATTGGCTGTAGATAGGAGATATAAAGAGATGAAGATGAAATGTACTACCTTAAAGATGATTTCCCGTGCGTTGGCGGTTTTTCTCGTCGCTGTGATGATCGGATGGACTGGTGAAAAAGTAAATGCGCAGGATCAGCAAAAGACGTTCACGACCCCGGATGAGGCGGTGAAGGCACTTGAGAAGGCGACGAAAGACAAGGACAAGAGTGGTCTGCTTGTTATCTTCGGCGACGGTATCAAAGATCTGTTGTCAGGTGATCCGCAGGCCGATGAGAACGCTTACGAGGCATTCGCGTCGGCACTTTCTTCGGGAAATAAGCTTGAAAAGGTTGACGACAACACCTTTCAAATTCTTATCGGTGAGGACCAATGGCCATTTGCGGTGCCGATCGTAAAAGACGGTTCGGCATGGAAGTTCGATACCGAGAACGGAGTTGAAGAGGTTGTCAACCGGCGAATTGGCGCTAACGAGTTCGACGCGATGATGCTGTGTCAGATCTATGCGGTCGCACAGAGGGAATACTTCGACGGAGGTGACTGGGACAGTGACCAGGTGGCGGAATTCGCGCAGAAGATCACCAGTACTCCGGGCGAAAAGGACGGACTTTTCTGGGAACAAGTTTCCGATGATGACGATGATAGTCCGCTCGGATCAGTCTTTGCGGCTGCCTCGGCAGAGGGATACGAGACCTCCAGCGGAACGTCGGAGTCGGTGAATCCCTTTCACGGATATCGCTTTAAGATGCTGTTCAGCCAGGGACCTAGCGCGCCCGGCGGAAAGTACGGTTACGTGATCAACGGAAACATGATCGGAGGTTACGCACTTGTCGCATATCCCGCAACCTGGGGCAGCAGCGGCGTAATGACCTTCATGATCAATCAGGAAGGACGCGTTTACGAAAAGAATCTGGGCGCGGATACCGAAAAGATCGCGAATGGGATGACGACATACGATCCCGACCCATCGTGGAAACTTGCGTATATTAATTGAAAAGACGGCATTCTGGTTGGCGTTATTTGACCAGAATGTACAACATCATAGCGATCTGTCAGTCAAGAATAAGCCGGTCCGGAACACGGACCGGCTTGTTTGAATATGGTGAGGGTATTCACGATGAGAAATAGTATTCATTTCTCGAGGCTCAGCCTGGTGTCGATGTTCGGCCTTTCACTATTGCTCGTTTCAACGTGTTCCCGGGAAACCGCAAAAGACGGCGTCGGGTCGCCGGTTCCTGCATCGACTCAAGCGCAGACGAAGCCTGAAGAGGTCGACCCGTCGCTCCTCGGACGTTTGCGAAACGAAAGCTGGAAGGGTGATATTGATGGTCTCGTCAAAAGAAGATACATACGGGCTCTTGTGCTCTACAGCAAGACCGGTTTCTTCTATGACGGCCCCCAAGCCCGAGGAGTATCCTACGAGGCTCTCAAGGAGTTGGAGAAGTTCCTAAATAAGAAACTGGACACCGGTAAGCAACCGGTGCATATGGTCTTCATTCCGGTCAGCCGCGAAGAAGGCGTCAAAAGGATGGCGGACGGACGCGGCGACATCGCGGTGGCGAACATACCGATCATTCCCGAGATTCAGAAGATCGTCGACCTCTCGGATCCCGTTCGCAGTTCCGCAAAAGAAATTGTCGTTACCGGCCCTTCGGCGTCTCCCGTCAAGGAGCTTGACGATCTTTCGGGAAAGGAAGTTTATGCGAGGAAACTCAGCCGATACTGGCCGAATCTATTGAAGCTGAACGAGGAATTCGGAAAGTCCGGTAAGCCTTTGATGAAGCTGAAGGAAGCGGATCCCAACCTCGCGGATGAGGAGCTGCTCAGCTTGGTCAACGGCGGGGTGGTCGGCATCACGGTGATGGACGATTTGGTGGCGGGGCTTTGGGGCAAAGTCTATGACAAGCTTGACGTACACGAGGACGTCGTCTTGTACGACGGCGACCGGATCGCGTGGGGCGTACAGAAAGGCGCGTCGAGATTCCTCGGTCTTGTGAACGAGTTCGTCAAAGATCATAAGGAAGGCACCTCTTTCGGCAATACCATGATCCAGCGATATTTCAAGAATGAGAAATGGGCGGCTGACAACACACGGCCTTCCGAAATGGAGAGATTCAGGAAGGCGGTAACTTTCTTCAAGAAATATGGAAAGGAATATGAGTTCAACTGGCTGATGATCGCAGCACAGGCGTTTCAGGAATCCGGCATCGATCAAAGCCGCAGAAGCCCGGCGGGAGCGGTCGGAGTTATGCAGATCAAGCCGAGCACCGCGGCGGATCCTTCGG
>JAHEEZ010000083.1 GCA_024640445.1 Acidobacteriota bacterium
ATTTGATCCTGTACGGCTTGTCCGCCCCAATATCGGTAGACTTTTGCCATACTCCTCGGCGCGCGATGAGTTTTCGGGCGAGGCCAGGATATACCTCGACGCAAACGAGAACAGCCTGGGTTCTCCAACTCGGGAGAGCTTTCACCGTTACCCGGACCCCTATCAGAAGGAACTGAAAAGGAAGATCGCAGGCATTGAGAACCTGGGCGCCGAAAAGATCTTCATCGGCAATGGCAGCGACGAGGCGATCGACCTGCTATTCAGAGTCTTTTGCGAGCCAGGGATCGACAACTGCGTTATCTGCCCGCCGACCTATGGAATGTATGAAGTTTCCGCGGGAATAAACGACATCGAGGTCCGCCGTGCGCCGCTAACAGAGGATTTCGAACTGGATCGTGAAAGCGTGATCGCAAAAGCGGACGAAAGGACCAAACTGGTATTTATCTGTTCCCCGAACAATCCGACGGGCAATTCAATGGACCGGCGAGCGATCGTCGAGATAGCAGACAAGCTGAACGCGGTCATCGTCGTCGACGAAGCTTACATTCATTTTTCACCGCAAAGCTCGGTGGTGCGGGAGATGGAAGCCCGGCCGAACATAGTCGTGCTGAGGACCTTTTCCAAGGCGTGGGGCCTTGCCGGCCTGCGGCTCGGAACCGCGTTTGCGGACGAAAGGATCATCGCATTGCTCAACAAAGTGAAGCCTCCGTACAACGTATCGGAAGCCGCTCAGAGAGAAGCGCTAGCGGCGATCGAGAATGAGGCGGAGGTTCGATCGATGGTCGAGCGCCTGCTGGTCCTTAGAACCGATCTTAGATCCGAGCTCTCAAGCATTCCTATGGTTGAAACGATCTTCCCATCGGACGCGAACTTCCTTCTTTTAAGAGTCCGGAAGCCGAAGGAGGTTTACGACTTCCTTTCATCTCAAGGAATCATCGTGCGTGACAGGAGCCGCGTCGAACTTTGCGAAGGATGTCTTCGAATAACGGTCGGGACCCGCGGGGAGAACGCGGAGTTGGTCACCTCGCTGAGAGAATTTGGAGAATGAACTATGAGAAAGGCGCTTTTCATTGACCGGGACGGAACGATCGTTGAAGAACCGTCAGATTTTCAGCTTGATTCGGTCGGGAAACTGAAGTTCCGGTCCGGAGTGCTTTCGCGGCTCGGAAAGATCGCTCGTGAAACGGGATTCGAACTGGTGATGGTGACAAATCAGGACGGTCTAGGGACCGAAGCGTTTCCAGAAGAGGAATTCCGACCCGTGCACGATCTAATGCTCTCGATCCTCGAGAGCGAAGGAATAGAGTTCCGCGAGGTTTTGATCGACCGCACATTTGAGAGCGAGTCGGCTCCGACCCGCAAGCCGGGCACAGGAATGCTTACATCCTACATCGACGATCCGGATTTCGACCTCGAGGGATCATTTGTAATCGGCGATCGGGCCACCGACGTGATGCTCGCGAAAAATCTCGGCTCGCGTTCCATATTTCTGACCGGACCGAATTTCAAGCTTTCCGCCGGCGACCCCGTCCCGGACCACATCGTGAAAGACTGGGAAGAGATCTACAAAATCCTCTCCGCGCCGCCGAGACGAGCGGTCCGTGTCAGGACCACTTCCGAGACCGACATATCGGTGAAGATCGATCTGGACGGCGACGGCCGTTACGACATTTCCAGCGGCATTCCCTTCTTTGATCACATGCTTGAACAGCTCGCAAGGCATGGCGGATTCGATCTGGAGATCAAGGCGAAAGGCGATCTTCACATCGACGAACACCATACGATAGAAGATATCGCGATCACGCTCGGCGAGGCGTTCGGCGAGGCATTGGGAGAAAAACGCGGGATCGGGAGGTACGGATTCACTCTGCCGATGGATGACTGCCTGGCGCAGGTCGCAGTGGATTTGGGAGGCCGCAACTGGTGCGTCTGGGACGCGGAGTTCAAGCGCGAGATGATCGGGGATATGCCCACGGAGATGTTCTTTCATTTTTTCAAGTCATTTTCCGACAAGGCACTGTGCAATCTGAACATAAAGGCCGAAGGGACTATCGAACACCACAAGATCGAAGCGATCTTCAAGGCGTTTGCCAAGGCACTGAAAATGGCGGCGGCGAGGGACGGCGGCAAGGTGCTGCCGACGACCAAGGGAGTGCTGTAAGGGCAATTCGCGTATGAATGTAGCAGTGATCAAATACAACGCGGGAAACATAGGCTCGATCCGAAACGCGCTGCTCAGGGAAGGACTTGATCCTATTGTCACTGACGATGCTGAGGTTCTGGGTTCGGCGGACCGGGTCATCTTCCCCGGCGTGGGTGAAGCGTCCCGCGCCATGGACGATCTTCGTGCAAAGGGCCTGGACCGGGCGATCCCAGAATTGAGAATGCCGGTTCTCGGGATATGTCTCGGAATGCAGATGCTTTGCGAGAGTTCGGACGAGAACGATTCTACGTGTCTGGGACTGGTCAAGGCACGCGTGCGAAGGTTTTCTGAAGACGGCCTAAAGGTTCCTCACACCGGATGGAACAGCATATCGAATCTAACAGGGCCGCTATTTCGCGGAGTCCCCGAGAACTCATACGTGTATTTCGTCCACGGATATTTCGTCGACAAATGTGAAGAGGCCACCGCGGTTTGTGAATACGGCGGTCAATTCTCGGCGGCTTTGCGGACAAGCAACTTCTTCGCGACCCAGTTCCACCCTGAGAAATCGGGCGAGGTCGGCGAGGTGATCATAAGGAACTTTCTGAATCTGGAGGGATGGAAATGATTGAAATAATTCCCGCCGTAGATTTGATCGACGGCCGCTGCGTCCGCCTTACGCAGGGCGACTTTTCGCGTAAGACCATATACGCCAGTGACCCTGTCGACATAGCGTGTGCATTCGAGGATGCCGGAATTCGGCGTCTGCACATCGTCGATCTCGACGGGGCGAAGACCGGGAAGATCAGCAATCTGCGGGTGCTCGAACGGATCGCGGGCGCGACCGGACTCAAGATAGATTTCGGGGGCGGGATCAAAAGCGCTGATGACATACGGGACGTGCTTGAGGCCGGCGCGGAGATGGCAGTGGTCGGGAGTGCCGCGGTCCATCAGCGTGACAGGTTCCTCGCCTGGCTGGAAGAGTTCGGCGGCGGCAAATTCCTGCTTGGAGCGGATGTACGGGACGGGAAGATCGCGATCGACGGCTGGCAGACCGAGACCGAACTTCGTGTGATCCCATTTCTCCAGGAGATGAAGAGCGCTGGCGTCGTGCGGGCGTTCGTGACCGACATAACAAAGGACGGACTGCTCGAGGGATCTTCAACCTCGCTCTATGAAGAGATCCTGCGCGAAATGCCGGACTTCGAACTGATCGCTTCCGGCGGCGTCAGCAAGGCGGAGGATGTGGTAGAACTCGCCAATGCCGGGGTTGCCGGCGTGATAATCGGCAAGGCCCTCTATGAAGGTCTTGTCGATGCGGGCGAACTGGTCGAGTTGGCCGGATCGTTGAAGGCGAGGTCCTGAACATGCTTGCGAAACGGATAATACCCTGCTTTGACGTCAAGGACGGACGGACCGTGAAGGGCACGAAATTCGTGGACCTTAGGGATGCCGGTGACCCCGTGGAACTGGCGGAGATCTACTGCGCAGAAGGGGCGGACGAGCTGGTATTTCTGGATATCACCGCGACGAACGAAAAACGAAAGACTGTCGCTGAACTCGCTGCGCGCGTGGCGAGGGTGATCAACATTCCATTCACCGTTGGCGGCGGGATCAATTCGGAATCTGACATCGGACCGCTTCTGGAATCCGGAGCCGACAAGGTTTCCATAAACACCGCAGCCGTCCGCGATCCGAAGCTTTTGACGCGGGCGGCGCGTTCATTCGGCTCGCAGGCGGTTGTGCTCGCCATCGACGCAAAACGGGGCGGCCATGGATGGGAGGTTTTTCTGAACGGGGGGCGGAAGGCGACGGGGATCGATGCCGTCGAATGGGCGATCGAAGGCTGCGAAAGGGGAGCCGGCGAGATACTCGTGACCTCGATGGACGCCGATGGCACGAAGAACGGATTCGACAACTCACTGACAAAGGCGGTCTCTGAAGCGGTAGGTGTCCCTGTGATAGCTTCGGGGGGAGGAGGTCTTCCTGAACATTTCCGCGATGCCTTCACTGTCGGCAAAGCTGACGCGGCGCTGGCGGCAAGCATCTTCCACTTCCGCGAAATCGACATACAGGATTTGAAAAAATACCTGAAAGAACAAAAGATACCTGTGAGAATTTGAGGTACTTACACCTTTGAGCGCAAATTTGTCTGATATGAAGATCGATTTCGAAAAATACGAGAGTGGACTCGTGCCCGCAATAGTCCAGGACGCAAACACCTCGAAGGTGTTGATGCTGGGCTTTATGAACCGCAAGGCATATAAGAGGACAAAGAAAACAGGGCTTGTCACGTTCTTCTCCCGCTCCAGGCAGGAACTTTGGGTAAAAGGAGAGACAAGCGGAAACTCCTTGAAGGTCGCCGAAATCCTGCTGGACTGCGATGGGGACACTATACTCGTCAAGGCCTTTCCAAACGGCAAAACCTGCCATCTGGGCAAGGACACCTGTTTCGGCGAAAAGAACAAGCCGGTCACATTCCTCCAGGATCTCGAAAGGGTCATCTACGCGCGAAAGGCGAAACCGAGAAAATCGTCCAGAACGTCGAGACTGTTTGCAAGAGGCGTCAACCAGATCGCGAAGAAGTTCGGCGAAGAGGCGGTCGAGCTTGTGATCGAGGCAAAGGACCAGTCTGACGACCTCTTCAAAGGCGAGGCAGGGGACGTGCTCTACCACTTCATGGTCCTGCTTGCGGAACGCGAGATAAGGCTCGGAGAGGTGATCGAGGTCCTGAAGAAGAGAAGGAGATAGCGGGGAGCCGGGGTATCAGTTTTCAAGTTCCAGGTTCAAAGCTGCAATTTCAGATCTCAAATTCCGGATTTCAAAACGTAAGGTCCTGGAACTCCTGCACATAAAATGTTGAACCCGCTATGACTGGAGCGCGGGGGCCCTCGCCTGCCAGGAGCGAAGCGAAGACTCGCTGAAGTTTCATCTGGTTCTGAGTACGAGTTTGGCCGCGGAACCTCACCGATTATCAACGATAACGAATGAACATTTCTGCGATCCTGCCGCCTGAAAGTTGGAACTTGGAACCTGCAACATGAAGAAGAGGCCGCCCTTACAGGCAGCCTCTTTCTTGTTTCATTTGCTCTTGGTTTACTTGGCGCCGCCCGCGAGTTTACCGATAAGGGTGAACAGGGGCAGATACATCGAGACGACTATCGAACCGATCGTGATGCCGAGAAATGCGATAAGTGCCGGCTCGATCATCGCCAAGAGGTCGGCGATCGCCGAATCGACCTCGTCTTCGTAGAAATCCGCGATCTTTCCAAGCATCGCGTCCATCGCGCCGGTCTGTTCGCCGACGCCGATCATCTGGCTGACCATCTCAGGGAAGACTTCCGTAGCCTTCAGAGGTCCAACGAAGTTCTCACCGCGTTCGACGCCGTCGCGGACCTTCATCACAGCCTCCTGGATGATGACGTTGCCTGCGGTCTTCGCTGTGATCTCAAGCGATTGCAGGATCGGCACACCTGAGGAGAGCAGTGTTGAAAGGATCCTTGAGAACCTTGCGACAGCGATCTTGCGGAGAATCCCTCCGAAGATCGGAAGTTTGAGCAGGATTCTGTCTATGTTCTTTCGACCTTTTGGCGTTTGGTAATAGAACTTTGTCCCGATCGAGGAACCGATCAGAGCGATGAGCATCGCCAGGCCGCCCCAGCCGGCAAGGAAATTACTTATCGCCATAACGATACGGGTCGGCAGCGGAAGCGCTTCGCCCGGACCCAAAAGACCGAGGAAGATCGCCTGGAACTGCGGAATGACGACGACCATAATGACCGCGACGGCGCCAACTGCCACAAGCACGACAGCCGCGGGATAGATGGACGCGGAAATGATGCTTCTCTTCAGTTTTACGACTTTTTCGATGAGTGTCGCCAGCCTTTGGAGAATCACGTCAAGCACACCGCCTGTTTCACCCGCTTCGACCATATGCGAATAGAGCTGGTCAAAAACCTTCGGATGCTTTGAAAGCGCGAATGCCAGTGTCGAACCCTCTTCGACGTCCTGCCTGACCTGATTGAGGACATCTTTGAAGAAGGCATTCGGCTGTTGCTGCGCAAGGATGTCAAGACACTGAACCAAAGGAAGTCCGGCGTCGATCATCACTGAGAACTGGCGCGTGAAAACGGCGAGTTCCTTCGCGTTGACCTTTTTGTTTCGGCCGAGCTTCGGGATCCTTATCTCGCGCCCCTTTTCGGAAGCGGTCGTAAGGATGACCTGTTCGCGCTTCAGATGCGCCCGCAAATCGTCTTTATTCGCGGCCTCTCTTTCACCCGAGACCACCTCGTTAAGGCGGTTTCTTCCTTTATAAGTGTATGTTGGCATGGTCTATCTGGCTCCTCTGGTTTCTGGGTCTAATAACTATCTGGTCGGCGGCCTCTTACCCACGGGCCTTCCCTGCATATATGGACTCGGGTGCTCTCCCGCGGGTCCGCCCGGGCGAGCCTGGTTGTTCCCGTAGGTCTGGTTGACGCCGGCTCCGCGCTCGATAAGTTCCTTTAGCTCATCCGGGTTCGAAGAACGCTGCATAGCGGAATCGAGCGTGATCAGTCGCTTCTGGTAGAGCGTCGCAAGCGCCTGATTGAAGGTCTGCATACCGAATTTGTCCTGTCCGGTCTGCATCATCGAATAGATCTGGTGGACCTTATCCTCGCGGATAAGATTGCGGATGGCTGAGTTGGGTACGAGGACTTCCATCGCCATACAGCGTCCGTCTCCGGATGATTTTGGAAGCAGCGACTGGCAGAGTATTCCTTCGAGTACCAGCGAAAGCTGTGTCCGGATCTGGCCCTGCTGTCCGGCTGGAAAGACGTCGATGATTCGGTTGATCGTCGAAACAGCCGAATTGGTGTGAAGTGTCGCGAACGTAAGGTGACCCGTCTCGGCGATCCTGAGTGCCATCTCGATCGTCTCGAGGTCACGCATTTCACCGACGAGCACGACGTCGGGATCCTGACGAAGCGCGGTGCGAAGCGCGTCCGCGAATCCGTGTGTGTCGGCATTTACCTCGCGCTGGTTGACGATGCAGTTCTTGTGATTGTGCAGGAATTCGATGGGATCTTCGATCGTCAGAATGTGCTCATGGCGGTCGATGTTGATCTTGTCCACCATTGAGGCAAGGGTCGTCGACTTACCGGACCCGGTCGGTCCGGTTATCAGGACCAGGCCGCGCGGCTTCTTGCACAGATCTTTTACGACCGGCGGCAGGCCGAGTTTCTCAAAGCCCAGTATCTCGTACGGGATCGCGCGGAAAACGGCACCAACGGCGCCTTTCTGATTAAACAGGTTCGCACGAAATCGGGACAAGCCTTTCAGGCCGAACGAAAAGTCGAGTTCAAGGTTTTCTTCAAACCGGTGCTTTTGCGCATCGGTAAGGACCGAGTACGCAAGCCGTTTGGTTTCGGCCGGCGTGAATTCGGGATAGCCCTCGATCGCCCTCAGATGTCCGTGGACACGTACCTGTGGCGGGCTCTTGGTCGTTATGTGAAGGTCGGACCCTCCGGCTTCTGTCATTTTCTTCAGAAGTTCCGGCAGTGTGACCTGGAGCTCGGGGGCACTGTTCTGTTCTGTGCTCATCTATTTTCCTCGCGGCCCGGGCGGGCCGCTCTTTTCGGGTGGGATGGACCGGGAAGTGAATCCCGGTCCTTTTGTTATTGTGTGACCGCGTTAACAGCGACCGCGTTGGATGGCGGTCTTCGGATCTCCGCCTGCTGCGGTTTGTTTTCCGCTTGAAGCGATTTGACCATCTTTTCAGACTGTTCGGCGGCTTCTTCCGGTGTGTCTTTCGGTGCGCTTGCCGAGACCCTGTAGATCCGGCCGGCAGATTCGGCAAAGTAGAATGTTTTTGCCTGTATGCGGTTTCGTTTGTCCGGTGCTTTCGCGACCACCACGTAGACCTTTTGTCCATTGACGACTTTGTGGAAATCGTTCTCCACCCAGCCGTTCTCACGGATCATCTCGTCGATGACCGTCCTGCGGAGAGCCGTGGTGGACACTCCGGCGAGAGTTCTGCGGCGGCCGCTATCGACCGTTTCGCCAATTGCCTGACCAACTACGACCATCGAGACCGTTCCGTCCGAGTTCATTACAAGTTGCGTCGCAGCTGACTGATCTTCCATCTGTTGTTCCATTTCCTGTTCGATAAAATTCAGATGGTCTGCGGCCTGGCGTTGTTTCACGAGCTCTTCACGCTTGGCGCGCATCGCCGCCTTTACGATGGAGATCTCTTTGGCTTTGCTTTGCCGCGCTCGGTAATTTCTCCACCAGCGCTGCGAGTATTTCCTTACAGCTTTCTTTCGGACCGTCCGCTTCCTGGCGGTGTAATTTCTCGAACTGCTTTTGACGGTACGGCGTTTCGCGCTATACCGGCGGACCTTGCGGTACCGTTTCGCAGATCGTTTCTTCACGGTTCGGCTTTTGGCCGATCGCGTTCTCTTTACTGACCTCGCCTTTCGGGTCCTTACCGCCTTCCGGGTGCTGCGTACCTTCGGGGCGGCGGGACGGATTCCCTTGCCGGCATTCTTACGCTTGACAGTCCTGAGTTTGGCGGTTCGCTTGTACCTGTCGGACTTGCTGTAACTCGCCAGGCGGAATCTCGTCCTGTAACGAAACTTCTCCGCCCTGTCCTTTTTCATGTATTGTCGTGCTTCTTGATTGGCACTGGCCTCAGTTTGTTCAGTCGCAACGGGAATTATCGCTCCCAGTGCGACGAACACGACCACTGCCAATATAATTGCTCGCAGCATACTTCCTCCAAAGAACTATGTGACCGTTTCCTTGACGACCTCTTCGATCGTCGTAATGCCTTCGCGTAATTTTGTTAACCCTGATTCGCGCAAAGTGACCATCCCCAGTTCGATCGCGCGTTTCCTGATCTCTATCGAGCTGGCGCCGATTATGATCAGTTCCCGAAGTTCGTCGCTGACTTCCATAACCTCGAAAAGACCCACTCGGCCTTTATAACCGGTTTCGTTGCAGCGGCTGCATCCCGCGCCGTGATAGAGCCTTAGTTCGGCGGCCTCTTCCTCAGAAAAACCGATCTCTACAAGCGCTTCGACTGGGACCTTTTGTTCCTGCTTGCATTCGGAGCAGACGCGGCGGATCAGCCTCTGGGCCTGAACGAGGTTGACACTGGTCGCCACGAGGAAAGGCTCGATACCCATGTTGACGAGCCTGGAGACCGTCGAAGGGGCGTCGTTGGTATGAAGTGTTGAAAGCACCAAGTGGCCTGTAAGTGCCGCCTTGATAGCGATCTCGGCGGTTTCGAAGTCGCGGATCTCACCGACGAGAACGATGTTCGGATCCTGCCTGAGAAAGGATCTGAGAGCGGCGGCGAAGTTCAAGCCGATCTGCTCTTTCATCTGGACCTGGTTTATGCCGGGAAGGTTGAACTCGACCGGGTCTTCCGCGGTCATGATGTTGGTTTCCGGCTGGTTCAGAGACTGCAGGGCAGAGTAAAGCGTGTTCGTCTTACCGCTTCCTGTCGGACCCGTAACGAGTACCATGCCGTACGGCTTGGAAATGTTCCTTTGGAACATCTCTAGGCTTCCGGGCTCGAAACCGAGTTTCGTCATGTCGAGCATCAGCTTTTCTTTGTCGAGAAGTCTGAGCACGACCTTTTCACCGAAGAGTGTGGGGAGGGTCGAAACACGGAAATCCAGTTCGCGTGAACGGTCGTCGATCTTTACCTTGATCTTGATGCGGCCGTCCTGCGGAAGACGCTTTTCCGAGATGTCGAGCTTCGCCATGATCTTGAGGCGGGAAATCAGTGCGTCCCGCATCTTCATCGGCGGATGCATCACGTCGTAGAGAAGTCCGTCGATCCTGAACCGGATCCTGAAGTCCTTTTCGTATGGTTCAACGTGTATGTCGGAAGCGCCGCGTCTGAGTGAATCGACAAGCAGCACGTTGACCAGGCGGACAACCGGAGCATCCTCGCTCGCTTTCGCGAGTTCTGCCAGATCGATCTCGTCGTTATCTTCGATGACCTCAAGGTCGGCGCCTTCCCCGTCGTCGAATTTCAGATGGCTGAGCGAAACCTTCAGGTCGGAGTCCGTCAGTCGGTCTTCTACTTCGGCCTTTTTGCGGAGCTTGCCGTTGCCGTTCGCCGCTACCCTGGTGCTGATGTTGCCGAACTCGTTCTCGATATCGAAACCGGCGAGTTCGAGTTCCTTGCTTGCGCTGTAGTAATCCCCGATCGCTTTTTGGATCGAAGCTTCAGAGGCGATCACCGGTTCGACGTTCAGTCCCGTCATGAACTTGATATCGTCCATCGCGAACACGTTCGTCGGATCGGCCATTGCCATCGTCAGCGTCGAACCGACCTTCGAGATCGGGAGAACCGAATACTTGATCGCAACTTCGTGGGAAATGAGCCTTACCGTTTCTTCTTCGATGTGGAAGAGTTCGAGGTTTATGGAGGGCACGCCGTACTGGCGGGACAGCACAGACGTGATAACTTCGTCGGACATGATGCCGAGCTTGATGAGGTTTGAACCAAGGCGCCCGCCGTTCGTTCTTTGGTAATCGAGCGCTTCACGCAGTTGCTGCGATGTTATGAGGTTCTCACGGACTAAGATTTCTCCGAGTTTTGCAGACATTGGTTTTTAGAAGAAGCTCCGTAGGATCAACTGTAAGGGGCGTTCAGGATGTGTTTCTTGTTAACACTGAATAAGTAAGGAACAGTGCTAAACACTGTTGAAACCAATAATAGTATGTTTAACGAAAAGCTGTCAAGGCATTAATTGGGCGATTTGACCGACACTGACAGATCAATATGACCGAATCCCCCGTCTCGCGGCTCGGTTCTTCCGATTTGCCAACTTGACCGGTATCCCGCTTTGCCCCTCGTCCGTCTGCTCATGCTGTTCGGTATGCAGGCACTTGTATGCCTCTCCGATCGCGATCAGGATGGCGGAAATGACAAAAAAAGAGGCCGCCCTCGCAGGCAGCCTCTTCTTACGGGAATTCAGCGATCCTTTATAAGAACCGTTTTCAATTCATTTTCTGGGGCTTCATCTTCTCCGTCGTCTTCAGATAGTCCGCCAAAGACGCGATATCCGCCCTAAGGCTGTGGTCCTTTGGAGCGGCACTGAGATAGGCTTCCATTACGTTCAGGCTTTCCTGCTTCATCGCAGCGTTCTGATTCGCTTCCGCAACCGTGTAGAGCGCCAGACTGAACTTTGCGAGAACGTCCGGATCTTTCGGCGACAGCTCATATGCCTTTCGGTATTCCGCGACAGATCCGTCAAAATCACCGCCTTCGAAGAGATACGCGGCAAGGTTTGCCTGGGCCTCAGCCTGTTTCTTCTTGTCCACTTCCCCGGCGATGTAAGCTCCGGTAAGTTCCTTCGCGGCCTCGGTCTTGTTTCCGTCAACCGTCTTGATCAGTACCATTATCCGGACCGCGTCACGGCCGCCGTCAGCGGCGTTGGTCTTTGCCCCCTTGTAATTGTTCTGATCGGTAATGTCTTCGGCCTTAGCCGAAGCCAGGATCTTCCAGGACTGATCGTATGCTCCAAGTGAAGCAGCAAGGTCCGCTCCCGCCTTAACTTTGGCCGCGGCGATCAGGGCCTGATCCTTGGTCTTCGCCGCCGTGTTGTATTCGTCGACCGCTCTTTTCTTTAGCGCCGCGCCCTTGTTGTTGAGAAGGACCGGTGCACTTCCCACAAAGTCCGGATCAGCCTCAATGCCTTCCTCGTATTTTGCGATCGCAAGATCGTAGTTAGCGGCCGTATAAGCTGCGTTACCTTCTTTAAGAGTGCGTTCGACGATCTGGTTCTTCTTCTCGATCTTCTCGTTCTTGGCTTTCACCTCGGCGACCTTCTTTTCAAACTCTTCCTGTGCCTTCTTCTGATCTTCCGTCAACTCGCCGGTAGGATTCGCGAGGAAAAGCGCTTCCTGCTCGCGCACCTCCGCTTCCGTAAGAGTCGAACCGTCGCCTTCCACGACTTCGATAACGATGTCGTCCTGGCCGGGCTTGGCGCCGGGAAATACAACCGGGCTCAGGCCGGGTCCGCTTACCGCAAGTATAACCTTGCCGCTGAAAGGGATACCCAGGAAAGTGAATTCTCCGCGGCTGTTGGTCTGGGTCGACCGGCAACCGAGAGCGACGTCTGACCTGTAGCAGTCGACAGTGGCCTTCTCTACCCTGACGACCGAGCCGTCGGCCTTCTTCATCTCGACGTGTCCGCTCACAGGCGCAGTCTGTCCAAAAGCGGACAATGCGCCGCCAATAACGATCGACACGAGGAATAGGGGGGTAAATAACTTGTTACGCAACATCACGAGCCTCCAAAAATTGTCTGTTCAAATATATGGCTGAAAACCGCCGTCTACGATGTTCTACCTGATTTTGCAGTTGTTAGGAAATCCCAATCTTACCTTATTAGTTGAGAATTTTAAATCCCCGCGGCCTCGGGAATTCGTCTTGCTTTCGGTCCCGATATCTACGTTCGGGTGCCTTTCTTTCAGCCCCGACTGCTGTGTTATCCTTGCTTTTCTCAATTACATTCGAAACCGCAGAGGACATCAGATGAACGACAGAATTTACAACTTCAGCGCCGGTCCGGCAACCCTTCCTTTACAAGTTTTGGAGAAAGCCGGGGAAGAACTGCTGTCACTGAACGGTATTGGAATGAGCGTGATGGAGATCAGCCACCGCTCAAAACACTTCCAGGCGGTCATCGACAGCGCGCTTTCGGGATTGCGGGATCTGCTGGGGGTACCGGACGATTACGAGATCCTTTTTCTTCAGGGCGGCGCTACGCTTCAGTTCTCGATGATACCGATGAACTTCCTTCCATCAGGCGGATCCGCCGATTACGTGATCACCGGCGCCTGGGGCGCTAAAGCACTGAAGGAAGCAAAGCGATGCGGGAACGTGAACGTCATCCACTCAACGGAAGTTGAAGGATTCAGGTCCGCACCCGCACAGGACGAACTTGCGCTGTCGGAAGGCGCCTCGTACGTCCATTACACATCGAACGAGACGATCGAGGGGGTCGAGTTCAAGTATGACCTGGAAGGAAGCGGGATCCCGGTGGTCTGCGACGCGTCTTCGAACATACTCTCGAAGCGGATCGACGTCAGCAGGTATTCATTAATATATGCGGGAGCGCAGAAGAACATCGGTCCGTCGGGCGTCACTGTCGTTATCATCAGCCGCGAAATGCTGGGCAAGGTCCCCGAGAACCAGCACACGCTGCTGGATTACCGTGCGATCGCTTCGAAGGGTTCGATGCTGAACACGCCCAACACCTGGGGGATCTACCTTATCGATCTGGTGTGCAAATGGGTCGCGGATCAGGGCGGACTTGAGGCGATGGAAGCAAGGAACGAGGAAAAAGCGAAGATCCTGTATGACGCGATCGACGCATCGGACGGATTTTACAAAGGGCACGCCGAACGCGGTTCGCGCTCGCTGATGAACGTGACCTT
>JAHEEZ010000319.1 GCA_024640445.1 Acidobacteriota bacterium
TCCTAAAGACCTTCCACAGGAGCGTCGAGGACAACTCAAGGTATTATGTCATCGCATTCATCGCATTTTCCACGCTTGTGTTCGTGTTGGTAGGACGTCCGGTGATGGTTCTCGTCCTTGCAGGCACTCTGAACGGATTCATACTTCCCGTCGGACTGGCACTTGTTCTGGCAGCATCGAGGAATCGATCGGTAGTCGGCGGCTACAACCATCCGGTCTTCCTGCAGGCCGCGGGATGGCTTGTGGTTGCGGTGATGCTCTGGTTCAGCGGTTTCACGGTCTATGACGCGCTGGCGAAGTGAGCCACTGGTTCAAGGCCTCAAACGGGCAGTCTAAGCGGATGGTGAGGTTCGGCGGGAGAACAAAGAAGCGATGACAAGAAGGGCCGCCGTTTCCGACAGCCCCTTTTAGGCGGACGCGGGACCAGGCTTTGCAGCGGTCCCGCGGGCTCAATGCCGCCTTACGCTTTTGCGGTCATTTTCTTGGGCTCGCCCTCGGTAATTTCGAGTCGTTTTCCCTTGATCGCCAGTTTCGGAGCGGCGAAGCTGATCTCCAGCACACCGTTGTTAAAAATCGCCTTGGTGTCCTTCATCTCCACGCCTTCCGGAAGCGGAAGCCGTCTGTAAAAGTCGCCGTAGGTGAATTCAGTTGTATAGAATCCTTCCTTCTCTTCTTCGAACTTGTTTTCTCTCTTGCCCTTCAGGATCAGATAGTTGTCGTTTACCTCGACAACAATATCCTTCTTGTCCATTCCGGGCAGCTCGGCCCTGACAATCCAGCGGCCGTCGCGTTCGAACATCTCGAACGGAGGCGTCCAGCCGAAATCCTCTTTATAAAACTTGTCGAAGAGATCGGTGTCATAGTCGAAGAATCTCGGGAAGTCCATATTGAAGAATTTTGGAACGTCATAGTTGAACCTGTAATCGTTCATCATATTCTCCATGTCTTCCGCTATGTGCCTCATCAGCGTAAATGGCCTGTGAGTAAAGGGTTCATTCCTTAATGGAAAGTCCTTGTTCCACAGGTTCATCGGCAAAGTCGCCTTATCTTTCTTTGCGAGCTTCACCGGAATTTCCTTAGCTTTCGTTGTCATCGTCAAACCCTCCCCGGCCAGCAATGCTGGCGCGAATTGTTCATGAAAAGAACGTCCGCACAGGTCGGTCCGACTTCCGCAGCAGTGTCCCCGCCTCGACGAGGCCGGTTTGCTTTTGATCTTCAAGTCAGATCGTCTCAAGCACTAACGCAGCCACGCCCGGCGGCCTCCTGCCGCGGAGACCGACGCCGTGACTTTGGACACTTCTGGGGTTATCAATCGCAAGGCCCGTGCCTCTCCTGCGGACCCGGAGTTGTTAGGCGATCCAAGGCTGGAGCGGCGGATGTCACGTATGTTCACCCAAACACCCGTGAGAATTTTCGCGTTCGTCAGTTTGAAATGGCGGGATTATTTGTTTCCGGTGAAGGCGAAAGACAAGGAGCCGCGACCGCCTTCACTATCCTGACCGGTTCCTTCGGCACCTCGTCAACAACGGGCATCTTGTTGATCTCAAGCACGACGTCAAGGCCGCTTGTGACCTTACCGAAAGCGGCGAACTTACCGTCGAGCGAATCGGCGGGACGGGTGAGTATGAAGAAATCTGTAGTAGCGCTGTTCGGTTCGTCCGGACGCGCCATTGAGAGGATCCCGCCAACGTGCTTGATCAGGTTGGGTTCGTCCGGAATGGTCCTGACCGCCCTCCATTTCAACTTGTTGGTAAGATTTTCGCTCGTGTACAGGTTCCCTCCCTGGATGACGAAATCCGGAACGATCCTGCTGAATGTCGTGGTGTCGAGGGCTCCGGTCGAAACCAGGTTGAGGAAGTTCCTTACAGTTTCGGGGGCGCTCTCCGGATAAAGTTCGAAACTGATGGTTCCTTTTGCGGTTTCGAATGTTACGCACTGCGAGGCCATTTCTTTGACCTCCGCCTTGTCCCACGGTTCGGGATCGCGAGGCGGTTCGGCGGGTCTTTGGTTGACCTTTTCCTCTTTCTTCTCCGAAGGCTTCTCAGCGGATTCGTTCTGGCTGAGCGCCAAATGAGGCAGACCTATTAAAAAGATCGAGGCTAGGAGCAGTATCGAGTAAGACTTCATACGGCGGTTGACCTTCATAAAAACTTTTTCAGAAGTTGACGAGGGGATTCTAACTCATTCGTGATAGCTTCGGAACCTCGGGCGAGTGCGGAAATACACCTGGGGCTCCAGCGTGTCGTAAGGAAGACAGTTCTTCAAAGCCATTCCCTGGCGACCACCGATCAAAGATATGAAGAACTTCTCGCTGAGTGAAACTACCGAAGCGACGCTTCGCGATAGTTTGCGATGTTCGCAGCCATACCTCTGAAAACGAGAACGTGAAGTGGATATACTCCATACCAGTAGAGCCTCCCAAGTACCCCTTTCGGCCGGAAAGTAGCCGTCTGGAACAGGAACCACTTCCCTTTCTCTTCTTTGATCTCGAACTCAAGCCAGGCGTCGCCGGGCAGCCGCATTTCCGCGTATAAAAGAAGTCGGCGATTTTCGCGGTCCGCGAGAATAACACGCCAGAAATCAAGCGTCTCACCCGTCTCTATCTTCGTCGCGCTCCGGCGGCCCCTTCGCAAACCCACGCCCCCTAAGAATTTGTCCATTATCCCGCGGATGACCCAAAGGAAGTTCGCAAAATACCATCCGCGTTTTCCGCCGATCCGCCATACGTTCTCTGTCACCAAATCTATGTCGGAGCGACTGATCTCTATCTTCTGACGGTCCTTCAGGCATCCGAATTCGGGGACCTGTATGTATTCTCCGAACTCAGGATTCAGCTCAAGCGATGCAAGTGCGTCGGTCCAGCGCGACACGACCTCATTCTGCTCGATCTTCGAGAACGAGTTCCGTACAGCCTCGCGGTATCCAAGGCAACGGGTGTCATCGATCTCCTCAATTCCGCCAAGCCGGCAGACAACTTCATTTCGGAGACTGTCGACAAGCGTTTGGGCGAGGGAGAAGGAAGTCGATGTGACCAAATACAGCCAGTACGAGGAGAGCCTTGGTGAAAGCACGGGAAGCGTGATTATGAATCGACGGTAACCTCTTACTTCGGCTAGCCCAAGAAGCATTTCCTTATAGGTCAGAATGTCGGGACCTCCAATGTCGAAGGTCTTTCCGAACGCGCGTCTGTCATGCAGTACTGCTGTCAGATAACGGATCACGTCCCTTACAGCTATCGGCTGGCAACGCACGTTCAGCCATTTTGGCGCAACCATCACCGGAAGTTTTTCCACCAGATCCCGGATAATCTCGAATGAAGCGCTTCCGGAACCGATGATTATCGCAGCGCGAAGCGTTGTGAGCGGAGCCTTAGAACGTGAAAGGACCTTCTCAACGTCCTGTCGTGACTTCAAATGTTCGGAAAGATCTTCGTCATTCACTATCCCGCTCAAAAATATGGTCTGTTTTGAATTCGTGCGGTCAACAGCAGCCACGAAATTGTCCGCCGCGCGGCGTTCAAGGTCTCTGAATTCACCCGAAGACTGGGTCATCGAATGCACGAGGTAATACGAGGCGTCTATGTCGTGTGGGATCTTCGCGAGGGATTCGGAGTTGAACAGATCGGCGGTAATTATCTCGATCCGGCTACGCAACCCTTCCGGCACGGTAAATCTCGAAGGATCGCGCACAAGGCAAACAACGTGGTGACCGCCCTCGACCAGCACCGGCAGAAGTCGTTTTCCTATGTAACCGTTCGCGCCTGTAAGGAGTACCTTCATACTACGTTAACTTCACGTATTCGCAATAACTTAACGAGTTCGTACTCCACATGC
>JAHEEZ010000084.1 GCA_024640445.1 Acidobacteriota bacterium
AGATCCTCGGATCCGTCACCACCGCGACGTCCCGCCAGTTCTTGGAGGCCGAACGGATCATTGCCGGGCCGCCAATGTCGATCTGTTCGACCGCTTCTTCCACCGTCACGCCATCCTTTTCTATGGTTTGTTCGAACGGGTAGAGATTGATAACAACAAGATCGATCGGCTCTATGCCGTGGCCGGTCATCGCGGCGACGTGTTCTTCATCATCCCTTATCGCCAAAAGAGCTCCATGGACCTTTGGATGAAGGGTCTTTACGCGGCCGCCCATCATCTCCGGAAACCCTGTAACTTCGGATACCTCAGTGACGTCGACGCCCGCATTCCGTAGCGCCTTTGCAGTTCCGCCCGTCGAAATGATCTCTGTGCCAAATCCGCGAAGAGCCGCCGCAAGTTCCGCGACCCCTTCCTTGTCTGAGACACTTATCAGCGCTTTCTTAATTTTCCTGATCTCATTCATATTTTATTTTATTGATTTAAAAACGAAAATAGCGGTCCGGATAAGACCGCCTTCTGTATCCCGTTAAATAGCCATTGGCTTCGCGGCGCGTTCTTTGGGATCGAATGCTAACCGCCGAATCGCGCTCTGTTATCTACTTCAGAAGAAAAACCGTCCCCAAAACAGGAGGCTCAGTAGAAACGCCAGCGTATAAATGACTACTTTGATAAAGCTCATTGAAACCCTATTCTTATTATGAGAGCCTGTTTCAAGGTTACGACCAAGCCTCTATTTTAGTTCCCGTATTCTGCGGATGTCAATTATCCCCATTCGGCTTTCTATTCTCTTCTATCTTCTCGCGGCGTTAGCTGTCCTTGCAGGACCCGCCGCAGGCCAGCCCCTTCGCGCAAAAGTGGTGATAAACGGATCGCCGCGGCCCGAAGCGCGAATCTCCGGGTCGTTCGCAAAACCGGTCCGTGCGTTCGTATTCGAGACATCGCGAGCCGGATTCCGAGATCTTGACCGCCGGATCGAATCCATCGTGCTTCGCGATGGGTCCGGTAACGAGGTCCGCCACCATCAAGGCGGGCAGGGCAGCATATTCGCTGATGCTCCTGTCGTCTTCTTTGAATACAAGGTAGCGTTGAACGCCCCCCTGGATCCCGCTCTTGCAGCCCACGCGTCGTGGATCAAAGGCGAGCGCGGACTTCTGATGACCTCCGATCTGCTGCCGGCTGCCGATGGCGGTGACAGCTCCGCAGAGATCGAGTTCGCGGTGCCGAACGGTTGGCAGATATTCTCTGCGATAAAAGCTCAATCTGGAGGGCAATACTTGGTGCCGGACCGTTCAGGATCGGTCTTCTTCATCGGTGCAAATCCAAGAACGTTCAACTTATTCTCGGAAGGCTCCAGGATCTCATTTTCGATCCAGGGTGAATGGCAATTCAGCGATTCTGAGGCTGCATCGATGATCGGCGAGATAGTCTCCCATTACAAGAACCTCTTTGGTTCCGTGCCGTTTGCCGAGATCGCGGTCATCCTGATCAGGACCCCGGACGATGCTGCAGTGGATAGATGGAGCGCCGAAACGCGTCTGAATAGTGTCGTTATTGCGTCATCGCCTTCAAGATACAAGAACCTGGGAGCACAAAGGCTTCACGAGCAGTTAAGACACGAACTGCTTCATTTGTGGATACCAAATTCATTGAAACTTACGGGTGATTATTCCTGGTTCTATGAGGGATTCATTTTGTACGAGGCCCTGAAGACTGGGGTCCGTCTTCAACGGATACGGTTCTCGGATGTCCTGAATTCGATCGCCGAGGCTTACGGTAATACTTCTGGAGGGCCCGGTCGAAAGAAAGAACTGCACAAACCCCTGATCGGGGAGGCTTCCCGCGATTGGGGAAACAATGCCGGAGCCCTTTATTCAAAGGGCATGCTGGTCGCGTTTCTCTGTGATGCAGCGATGATGGAAAGATCCGGGGGCGGACGACAATCAGAAGAGATTCTACGCGAGGTTTACAGGGCCGGGGCCGGCAATGGGACCGAAGTGGTGCTCGGTATCCTGGCTCGTTACAAAGAGCTCTTGCCGATCGTGCGGGATCTCATAAAGGGAACACAGGCGCCCGAATGGGCCACGGCGCTGGAGGCTGCTGGCCTGACCGCATCGGCAGACGGCTTCCGCTGGAAACTTGATGTTAAGAAGAAACTGAGCAGGCGTCAAAAGGCGATTCTGAAGAGATTAGGCTATAATGACTCCCGTTAGGTCTATCTGAATTACCAATGAAATACATTCTACGAACAAGAAATTTGTCGGTTGCGGCGTTGCTTTTGGCTGCATTCTTTTCAGGCGGATGCGGTCTTATGAGCGCGATATCGGATACGTTCCTGGGTGCCGTAGGCGTGCAGGAATCGGGTACTGTGATATCCCAAAGGGCTAACATACGGAGTTCTTATGCGGTTGTTGCCGCCGAAGTGCTGGAAGTGAAGAGGGGTCAGGAACTAGAGATCCAGGAAGAAGTGAATTTCGAGGGCGTAGTCTGGTACCGGGTTCGTGCGAACGACGAAGACCAGACGGAGGGCTGGATCGAGGCGCAGCACGTGATAAAGGAGGACTCGCTTGAAAAATCGCGCAAACTTGCCTCTGAAGAACAGCAGTTGCAGGCGCAGGCCGCCGGCCAGTTGAGGGCGACCTCGAATCTGAGGCTGACTCCCGCGCAGGCTGATGACAATATCCTTCTTCAGCTCGACAGCGGGTCCACATTCGAGATAGTCGACTGGCAGTATGTACCGAAGGCGCCAGACGAATCAAAGGATGAGGAACAGAACGAAGAGATCGCCGCCGCGGGACGCGAAGGCAACCCTGAAAAATTGGACGATAAGTACGACATGTGGTACAAGATCCGGCTGGACCCGTCCGTTTCCCCTGCCCCGATGGGCTGGGTGTACGGCCGGCAGGTTGAGCTTCAGGTTCCGAGCGACATCGTCTATTACCAGTCGAACGATCGGAAATTTGTGACCTGGCTCAGGCTTGATGATCTTCCGGCAGCAACACCGGAAAGCGGTCAGAAAGACACCGCCGCGAAGATCTCGAAGCCCGGGAGCTGGGTTATCCTTTCAAGGACCAACGATGTAAAGGCGATGGACGGCGTTGAACCGGATTTTGACGGCATTCTTGTCCTGGGGTTCGACAAGTATAACGAGGAGCACTATACGGTCTACAGCACAAGGCGCGAGCGCTTCGACGTATGGGGTCAGCTTCCTGTGAAAATGGATGGTACCGGCGACAATAAGAATTTTACTGTCAACCTCAGGAATGCTGAGACCGGAAAGATGGAACTCAAACAGTTCACGGTCACCAGGGACAAGAACAGGAGACTTCGTGTCACCGCGCCTGAAGACATCGACGCGGTGGCCTTCCGAGACAGACGCCGATGACGGGGTTGAGAATGAAGGGAGATGAATTGGAAGACATTCCGGACGGCGAGCCGTTCGAGATCGAGATTACTGACACCCTGGATCTCCATTCATTCGCGCCTTCAGAAGTGAAGGCCGTGGTTGAAGAGTATTTGAAAGAAGCGAGGAGCCGGGGATTCACGGTTGTCCGGATCATCCACGGCAAAGGGATCGGCGTTCAGAGGGAGATCGTGAGGAGCGTCCTCGCTGAAAAGGAGTTCATTAAGTCGTACTCGAACGCAGACGAGTTTTCGGGAGGCGGTTCGGGGGCCACGATAGCGAAATTCCGGTGAGGCGCTTTTCGATTCAGTAGTCTTCGATCACGTCAGCCCAAACTTCGTCTTCCTCTTGTACACCCGATCGTACTTTCGATCCGGCTTCGCCTGCCTGTTCCAGGGATTCCGCGCGCGCCTCGGCGTCTTGCAGCCTCGCGCTCAGCTTTATGCAGTGCCGTTCAAGTTCACGGACCCTCTTCTTGTACCCCTTGCCGATCTGTTCAAGATAGATCATGTAGAAAAACTGCAGTCCGGCCACACCTGCAAGGGAAAGACATAAGCAGAGCAATACGTAAATCATAACAACGCCGTTTGGGAGCGGGAACGACAAGTATAACTTTGGGGCACCTTATTTGGAAGCAAAGTTTGAAGGCACGGAACGGCCCGACTGAAATAATCTCCCGATTAGGTGTATCATTCCTCGAAACAACTGGAGACTCTACGCGCCGGGACCAAGATTATGGAAAGCGAAAATTTAAGGCTGATCTACACACTGCTTTGCGACGATGTCCGGCTGGAAATGGGCAACAAGGTGTCGCTGATGGGCGTGTTTCAGAACATCATGGTCGAGAAACTCCCGGTTTCCCTGATAAAGTTCGCCGTCGTGAATCATTGGAGGGGGGAAGGTAACCATTCCACGGAAGTTCGCATACTGTCACCAGACAGGGCCGGTCTTGTTGTCACTTCGCAGCCTACCAAGCTGGAACTTGCACCCGGCGGCTTTACCGACAACGTGAGTTTCTTCGTGAATGTAGTGTTTCCCACCGCCGGCACCTACTGGGTTCAAACCCTTGCCGAAAGCCAGGTTATTGAGGAGTTTCCGCTTATTGTTACAGATGTGGGGACTGTCGCCGGGGACAACACCACGGAAGAGATCTCCGATACGATCAACTAAACAACGAAGGCGGCGCCATATGGCACCGCCTTTCTTTCTTACGGATCCAACACAGGCCTCAGTTGTCTTTCGAAAGGTCAATGGATATCGCGGTCCGGTAGATCCCCGCAGACGCGACCTCGACTTCCTTGAACGCGGATATGCCCTTGAGCGAGGCCGTGACCCGGTATTTCACGGTTTTCTCACGAAATCTGAAGATGACGTCTCCGTCCCCGCTCGAATAACCGTCAGCGACCTCTTTTCTCGTCCCGTCTTCTGCCACTTCTTCGACTATCACCCTCGCCCCGGGCAGCACGAAGCCGTTCTCGTTGAAGACGCTTGCTTCGATAATAACAAGCGTGCCCTGGTCGATGGTGAGTACCAGCCGGTCGCCGAGGTTGTTGGTCTTCTTGCGCCGCACCTCGACGTCGTAGAGAACACCTCCGCTGTATCCGTTCTTTTCGAAAACGACATTGTAGATCCCGGAACGCAGGCCGCTCATCTGGAACTTTCCGTCTTTGTCGGTCTTTTCCGACCTCAGGTCCTTTCCGTCCTGCCGGACCGTGATGGTAACCCCGGGAATGCCGTCACCTTTCTGCGTTCTGACTTTGCCCTTTATGCTGCCCGTGTCCTGAGCAAGGAGAGGAACAGCAAAAACCAGGGCGGCCAGGGCCGCAAAGAAGGTGATCGATCTGGGTCTCGTCTGAAAATTCATTATTCGCTGTTGGCGGCGGCGGATTCCATTCGGAGCTCTTTTGCTACGTCATTGATGATGTCATCCAGAGTGCGCGTTGGCTTGTACCCTAAAAGCCGGCCTGCCTTTTCGAGGCTCGGGACCCTTCTTTGCATATCTTCAAAACCGTCGCCATACACTTCTTCGTAAGGCACGAATCGAATCTCGCTCGAACTCCCCGTCATCGCGACCGCCTTTTCTGCCAGCGCTTTGATGGTGGTTTCTTCAGCGTTCCCAAGGTTGACCACTTCCCCGAAACAAGCCGGATTCTCCAGAGTTTTCACCAACCCTTCGACGATGTCCGAAACGTGGCCGAAGCAGCGTGACTGCGAACCGTCGCCGTGGACTTCGATCGGCTCGTTGTCCAGCGCCGCCTTTACGAATCTCGGAACTACCATTCCGTACTGTCCGGTCTGCCTGGGCCCGACAGTATTGAATAAGCGCACGACCGCAACGGGAAGCCTGGTCTCTTTCCAATGTGCGAGAGCGAGGAATTCGTCCAGCGTCTTCGCGCAGGCATACGCCCAACGGTGTTTGTTCGTCGCACCGGTCAAAAGGTCGTCTTCTTCTCGGAAGGGAACCGAAATGCCCTTCCCGTAGACCTCCGACGTGCTTGGGATAAGGACGCGTTTTCTGTATCGCGAGCAGAAACCCAGGACGACATCGGTTCCCTGAAAGATCGTCTCGATCGTCTGCACCGGCCGTTCCATTATTAGTTTGACGCCGACGGCGCTGGCCATATGAAAGACCCGGTCCGTTTCGCGGATCAGTTCCTCCATCAATGTCGGGTTCAGTACAGTATCGATGATCAGCCGAAACCTGTCCCTGCCTTCAAGGTGTTCTACGTTCTGATACCGTCCCGTCGAAAGGTTGTCGATGACGGTGATACTATGTCCATCCGAGATCAGTCTGTCAGCGAGATGGCTGCCGACAAATCCGGCTCCGCCTGTGATCAGTATCTTCATGCTTATCTAAATTTCCTCTGCCTATTGTCGGCGTCTAAAACTTCCGGGCGGCCGGCGAATAAACATTTTCCTATATTTGGATAGTTTCGGCGAAGTACGCAACGGTCTTTTTCAGGCCTTCGGCAAGCGGAACGGTAGGAGTCCAGCCGAGCAGTTCGGATGCTTTCGTAATGTCCGGCTGGCGCTGCTTAGGATCATCCTGAGGGAGTGGAAGGTGCTCGATCTTGATGTTTTTCCCGGATGCTTTTGCGACTTCATGCGCAAGTTCATTCATCGTGAACTCGCCCGGGTTTCCAATGTTAACTGGCAGGTGGATCCCGTCCGCTTCAGTGTTCATAAGCCGGACCAATCCTTCTACCAGATCATCGACATAACAGAATGATCGCGTTTGTTCACCCGTGCCGTAAATCGTGAGGTCTTCTCCGCGCAACGCCTGAACGATGAAGTTCGAGACAACACGCCCGTCATGCTCAAGCATTCGTGGTCCGTAAGTGTTGAAAATACGTACTATACGGGTATCCACGCCGTTCTGCCTGTGGTAATCCATAAACAGCGTTTCAGCCACACGCTTGCCCTCGTCATAGCAGGATCTGGGGCCGATGCAATTGACGTTGCCAAAATAGTCCTCGGTCTGCGGATGAATGATCGGGTCGCCATAGACCTCCGATGTCGATGCCTGAAGGATTCGCGCGCCGACCCTTTTTGCCATTCCAAGCATGTTGATGGCGCCCATTACGCTGGTCTTCACGGTCTTCACAGGATTGTACTGGTAATGGACAGGAGAGGCGGGACAGGCGAGGTTGTAGATCTGGTCAACCTCAAGGAAGATCGGCAGTGTCACGTCGTGCCTGACCTGTTCAAACCTGTAGTTGTCCCGCAAATGCGCGACGTTCACTTTCCTGCCCGTGAAGTAGTTGTCGAGGCAGATGACGTCGTGTCCCTGACCGAGCAGCCGTTCGCATAAATGCGATCCAATAAAACCGGCGCCGCCGGTGACGAGTATTCTCATATTTCGTTTTTCAACGATCCGGGGATCGCCAAACCTTATCTACTTAAGTTCCTTTTCAAAGAGGTCGAGTATTCGTTCGTATTCGTCTTCCCAGCTGGTCGGCCTCTCAAAGCCGTGATTTTCCGCCGGATATAGCATCATCTCGAAATACTGCGTCTTGTCGAGCCGGATCAGTTTTTCGACAAGCTGGATCGAATCCTGCACATGGACGTTGTTGTCGATAAGGCCGTGCAGGATCAGCAGCTTCCTCCGAAGCTGGTCGGCGTATGTGATCGGAGATGAACGCTTGTATGCTTCCGGGTTCTCCTTGGGGATCCCGAGCCGCTGAGAAGTGTAGAACGGGTTTGCGGAGTAATAGTTCTTCCAGTCCATCACCGGCCTTAGTGCGGCGGCGGCCTTGATCTTGTCGGGGGAGCGCATAACAAGCATCGCAGCCATGAATCCGCCGTAGCTGCCGCCGTAGACGCCGATCCGGTCGATATCGACCGAGTATTCCTTTGCCATCCAGTCGATCGCGTCAACGTGATCCGTGTAATCGAGACCGCCCAGGAAATCGTACACGTCGGTCCGCCAATCGCGGCCATAGCCGGCGGAGCCCCTGTAATCGATATCCAGTACCACGTAGCCCTTTCTGCGGAGCATCTCGTTGAACATGAATTCCCGGAAGTAGTTGTTCCAGCCGTTAATGACGTTTTGAAGATATCCCGCGCCGTGAACAAAGATCACCATCGGGTGTTTTCGGGACTTCGTAAAACCTTCAGGCAGATAGATCTTCGCCGGAACCTTCTTGCCGTCGCGCGCCGCGAACTCCGTGAACGAAGGACTCTTCCATCTGTATAGCGTGAAGTCTTCGGGGATCGTATTCGTCACCTTCGCCGCCGAAGAACCCGAAATGGATGAGACGTAGAGCTCCCCCGGCGTTGTGACGTTCGAAGCCTCGTATAAGAGCTTTCCAGATTGGAGCTCGGGTCCGGTCTTCATCATCCCATCCGTTTCGGAAAATGCGAGTTTTGAAGATTCGCCGGCGTCGGGGTCCAGCAGATAGAACTCACGCCACCTTGGACTTTCTCTTGTGGAGGAATAGACGATCTTTGATCCGTCCGCTGTCCATTCTGCCCATTCAACCTGCCAGGAACCGCTTGTGAGTTGTCCGACCGATGCATTCGCCTTGCCGTCCTTGAATTTTGAGCCGTCCATCGAAACGAGATAAAGATGGTGCCAACCGTCCTTTTCAGAACCGAAAATAAAGCGAGCCGGATTCTTCGGATCTGTTTCGAGAATACGAGATGGTCCGCCGATCCATTTGTCGTCAGATTCCTCGTGAACAAGGAATGCCGACGACTTGCCTTCGGCAAACGTCGCAGCGTAGATCTGCCTTCGCTTGTGTGTCTTGTCGACCCGGTCGACGATCAGGATAGAATCATCAGAGTTCCATTCGGTACCGGCGACGTAACTTTCGCCTTCCGGTTTCGGAAGCACGACCTCGATCGACTTTTCCCAGCTTCCATCCGTCTTTGCCGCGAAGATCTTCTGTGTGTTCCATCCGCGCCTTACGGAAGCGGCTGCGGTGTAGTATCCAAGAAAGTTCGGCACAAACAATCCTCTTTGCTTCGATCCGTCCGATACCACATATGAGATCATCGAGCCGTCGTCGCTCTTGTTTGCGCCGCCGATCGAGATCTCCTTCTGCCGGTCAGCTTCCACTGACAACTGAACAAGGGTTCCGTCAACAGTGCTGATCGTAAAAATGTTCCCGCTCTGTTGAAAGATTATGCGGTCGTCGTCCAGAAAATCAGCTGAAAACTCGGAAGTTTCCGTCTTTGTGATCCGTTTGGGTGACTTTTCGCCAATGCGAACCACGTAAATGTCGCCGCCCTGTGTGAACAGGAGCTTTGTGGAGTCCGGAGACCAGCGGAGATTTCCAAACTGGTTGCGGCGCGCCTTTGCAAAATCGTCGTCGACCGCAACGCCGTATTCCAGTTTCTCGTCTTCGTCCTTCTTTTCTTTTTCTTTAGGAGTGAAGACCTCCGCTGGTGAAAGCCATTTCTGAGGCACGCCTCCCGATGTAGAAGCTATGAACAGGTCGAGCGGTTGCTGCCCTTCAGAGTTCCAAAGGAACACAACTAATTTGCCGTCGGGTGAGAGCCTTTCGCTCTGGACACGCATTCCCGCGATCGAGGGTTCCGACATGATCTCCTTGACGGAGAGGGTCTGCGCGGCAACAGTCGCGGAAAGCGCGACTGCGGCGGCGAAGAACGCAAGGATCGATCCTTTCAATTTCTCGTTCCGCTTATCAATCATTCTTCTTTTAGTACGGCGTTGCGCGCCGCCGACCTCTCCTCGTCCAAAGGTGTTCTTGTTCACTTTCGTTCCTTGCCGGGCAGTTCACAAGGCCTTTTGAATGCCTGGAATAGACGCACGCGAAATTCAGTCATGTGGGTTAACTGCCTCCCCATTCCGGCACTTGCTGCCGGCACCACCCACCTTGATATTCCCTGAACCTGCAACGGAAAAAGAGCCGGCTTCGGCGCCGCATTCGAAAAGGGATGCCGATGGGCCTCGGATTAGATTTCATAAGCGCAGGATTCTGAAGAATTTGGAGATATGGCTTGGAAGGATTATAAACATTTTATGAAGAATTTGCCCAAGGTGTCCGAAAGTCGGAAACCGGCAGAACGAGAGAGTCCCTCGCCGGACGCTGAAAAAGATAGCGGAAGTGCGGTCAACAACGTTCAGGGCAAGCGAAAGTATTACTATGACGATGCTTACGGCTATGAGGACTATCAACCGGACGACGAAGATAATGACGACGTTTCTCCCGATCGGCAGGAACGATTGGAGTCGGCAGGATCAATCGATCCCGATAATCTGCCGAACCAGACATTTGTAGTTGGAATGACACCGAAGCCTACAACAGGAAATAACAGGAGAATTTTATGAAAAGCTCATTAACGTTGGCGCTAATCACACTTTTGTTCGTCGCGCTGGGCTGCAGCCTCGACAAATTGACCGGTAAGAAGGACGAGGTTCCGACACCCGTGCCCGAGAGTTCGGTGCCCGCCGATTCAAATACCTCGGGAGCAACTGAGAAACCATCAACCGAAACCTCGTCCGCCGACGTCTCGATGGACAAGTTCGGCAAGATCCAGGCAGGCATGTCATATGACGAGGTAAAGGCGATCATGGGATCCGAGGGCAACCAGACAAGTATGACAAAGTCCGGAAGCTATGAGTCCTCCTCATACGAATGGAAGGGTGACAAGTTTGCCCGCATCAGCGTCAGGTTCACGAAGGGCGAACTAACCTATAAATCCCAATCCGGTCTCACGCCCACAAGCGGAACCGCGGACATTGATCAGGCGAAGTTCAACAAGATCAATATAGGTATGTCCTACAACGAGGTGAAGGACCTCTTGGGTTCTGAGGGCGAGCTCACCAGTTTGTCCAAGGTCGCGAACACGACAAGCGCAAGTTACCGATGGAAAGGACCTAACTACTCGAACATCTTCGCGAACTTTCGCGATGACAAGCTTCAGAACAAGACCCAGTCCGGCTTGAAATAGGTCTTTGCAGCCTACTGACGCATCATGAGAGAGGCGTCCGTTCTTTCACGAAATGGCCCGTCGCGCATAGCGCCGCGGGTCTTTTCGTTTCTGCCGGGTCGGCAACAAGCCGTGGTGGTGTAAACTAAGCAAAAGGGTTTTGACACACTTCTCTCCCGTATCCGAGCGAGAGGTCCAAAAAATATGAAGATCAATATATTGAAAATGTCCGTACTTCTGGCAATCCTTGCTTTTGCCGGAACTTCTCTTGTCGGGGCGCAGGACGACAAGGAATACAGAAAGGAACTTAGGGCCGCAGGCGCGCGCGTGGACAGCGCTTCCGAGGTTTTTGAAGAAGTGATGAAGATCAAGGACAGGTCGATCCCTGAGGACATCATGAAGAAAGCGTACGCGATCGTCGTATTCCCGGGAACTCTGAAAGGCGCGTTTATTTTCGGTGCCACTGGAGGCAAAGGTGTCGCGATAAGGAAGATCGGACGTGAATGGAGCGCGCCCGCTTTTGTGAATATCGGCGGCGGCAGCGTGGGATTTCAGATCGGCGGACAGAAGATCGACTACATACTGGTGATCATGAATGATGAGGGCTTGAAAGGGATCCTGGAAGACAAGTTCGAGATTGGGGGCGAAGCGAGCGTTGCCGCCGGTCCCGTGGGGCGAACGACAGCCGCTTCGACAAATGCGACCCTTGACGCCAGCATACTGAGTTATTCGCGGACTCAAGGGGTTTTTGCGGGAGTGTCGCTAAAAGGCGCTGTTATCAAGCAGGACAAGAGCATGAATACGGCGATCTATGGCAAATCGGCAAAGCAACTTCTGATAAAAGACCAGGCGCTTTGGGATACTGCGCCGGCGGAACTTCAGTTGTTCCCAAAGACCGTGGCCAAATATGTTCGCAAGTGAACGGATCTTAGTTGCGAAGAAGGGCGCCGGCAGATCGGCGCTCTATTTTTTTGGCCGCTTGTTGGCCTGAAGTACCCTTTTTCTCAGCCTGATCGCGTTCGGCGTAACTTCGATCAGTTCGTCATCGGCGATGAACTCAAGCGCTTCCTCAAGGGTGAGCTCTTTCGCCGGGACAAGCCGCATCGCGTCGTCCGCCGAAGCGGCTCGCATGTTGGTCAGCTTCTTCTCCTTGATCGCATTCACGTCAAGATCGACCGCGCGGGCGTTCTCGCCGACCACCATTCCCTCGTAAACCCTTGTTTGGGGCCTGATGAACATAATCCCCCGTTCCTGCAAATTGAATAGAGCGTAAGTAGTGGCATCACCCTGACGGTCCGCGATAAGGGATCCGGTCGAGCGTGAACGGATCTCGCCTTTCCAGTTATCGAAGCGGAGGAACATCGTGTTGAGAAGCCCGGTACCCTTTGTCTCGGTAAGGAACTCGCCGCGGAACCCGATCAGGCCTCTTGACGGAACCTCGTATTCGAGCCTGACGCGTCCGGAGCCGTTATTTACCATTTTGGCCATCTGGCCTTTTCTTCTGCCGAGCGCCTCGGTCACGACACCTATGAACTCTTCCGGAACGTCGATGACGACCAGTTCGATCGGTTCCTGCGTCTCGCCGTCGGGTCCCGACTTCGTTATCACCTCCGGTTTTGAAACCTGAAGCTCATAGCCCTCGCGGCGCATCATCTCGATCAGTATCGAAAGCTGGAGTTCCCCGCGCCCGGACACCTTGAACTGATCCGGAGATTCCGTCTCGGCCACGCGGAGCGCGACGTTCCCGAGTACTTCTTTTTCAAGCCTTTCCTTGATCTGCCTCGAGGTGACGAACTTTCCGTCCTGGCCGGCGAAAGGGGAAGTGCTGACGCCGAAGATCATGGCGATCGTCGGCTCATCCACCGCGATCACGGGAAGCGGAACCGGATTGTCCACAAGGGTGATGGTCTCGCCGATGTTGATGTTCTCGATCCCCGCGAGGGCCACGATCTCACCCGTGCCCGCCGTCGCGACCTGCTCGCGCTTCAGGCCCTCGAAAACGTAAAGCTCTTTGATCCGCGACTTCTCGATCGTCCCGTCACGTCTTGAAACGGCGACCTCCTGGTTCTTTGAGATCTCGCCGGAAAAGATCCTGCCTATAGCGAGCCTGCCGATGTACTCGCTGTAGTCTATATTCGCGACAAGCAGCTGAAGCGTGTCGTTTCTGATCTCGTGCGGGGGCGGGCAGGTTTTGATTATTTCATCGAACAGGGGCTTTAGCGTCATCGACCCGTCGTCGAGACTGTTCTTGGCGATACCGTCCCTGGAAACAGCATAGAGGATCGGAAAATCGATCTGACGATCGTCGGCCCCAAGGTCAATGAACAGGTCATATATCTCATCGACCACTTCCTCGGGTCGCGAGTCCTGGCGGTCGATCTTGTTGACGACAGCGATTGCGGGGAGCTTCAGTTCCAGCGCCTTTCGAAGGACGAACCTGGTCTGCGGCAAACATCCTTCCGCGGCGTCAACGAGGAGCATCACGCCGTCGACCATCTTCAAGACGCGTTCCACCTCGCCTCCGAAATCGGAGTGGCCCGGCGTATCGACGATGTTGATCTTGAAATCGCCGTACCGGACGGAAGTGGTCTTCGCCATGATTGTGATCCCGCGCTCGCGCTCGAGGTCCATCGAATCCATCACGCGGTCCTGCAGTTCTTCGTTGTCGCGAAAAGTTCCTGACTGTCTGAGCATCGCGTCCACGAGAGTGGTCTTGCCGTGGT